>JAISQK010000337.1 GCA_031274255.1 Planctomycetaceae bacterium
TTAACACTCTCAAAAATTTTATAAAATCAAGTTTTTTCAATACCGGAAACGGGCCGTCTCAGATAACTTGCCACGAAGACAAGAGTAATAATTCCCCAGCCAATCAGCGACGGCTTGAAGAACAACAAACAAATCACGCCAAACGTCATTCCCCAAAATCCGGGAACGAATAACACAAGTTCACGAAACCATTTTGTGGAAAAGATTGAAATCAGTCCAAACACAACAATCGCCGAGAAGAGATACTGCACGGAAATTCTTTGGAAAAACGGTGTTTGCGGCACTTCCGTGACAAGGGTCAATTCGGTAAGCGGAAGAAAACTGACCCCGCCGGCAAAGAGAAAACTGTCGGGAGCTTTCTGGAAAAAAAGCGACAGTGTGTCCGGTTCCGTGGCAACCGGACCATTTTCCACGGTTTCCGTTGTTGAGACGGTCTGAATCTTTTCGAACTGTTCCCTCAATGGGGTCAATGAGAAGGAATCGATTTTTTCAAACAACAAAGCTTCCGGGGATGACTTTTTTCGGACAAGTGTTTCGGAAAAATCCTGATCTTCCTGGTCGTCTTCCACTGATCTTGACGGCAACTCCTTTTGCGAAGACGCCTCATGCCGGTTGATGGTGACCAGCATTTTACCAGAGGTATTCTGACCGGCGGGCATGATCAGCTTTTCTGTTTCATGAAACAACTGCCGCCAATGTTTTTCCCGAAGTGCGGAGAGAGTCTTCCAATCCTGATTCGATGTGTCGGGAACAATGGGAAATTCATTGAAAATATCAAGCTGATGCTGCAAGCGGAAGCAATTCATCTGCAAGCGGAAAAGAGCTGTTCCCTGGGAGTAAAGCGGTATTGTCTGCGGCAGTAACTCCTCTGAAATTCCCGAAAGCTGAAGGGAATACGTCTTCCATTCTTTCCCGCGTCTTTTTTCCATGAAAAACGACCAATGAATTTTCCGGACGGTAAGATTTTCAAACGACGGAATCGGAATCGTTTTGTCACTCGCCCGGCTTTCGTCCGGCTTTAACAGCAAGGAAGGGGTTCCTGCGAAAAAAACTTCCACTCGCTGAACAGGAACATGGGGCCAAAGTTCAATCCGATAGTGTGCGGCGTCTGTTTTTTCAGGAAAAAGAGTGATTCCGCCGGATTGAACCTGTAGAAGTCTCCAGTGTTCCGGCACTTTCAAATCGCAAAAGTTGTTTTCATAATTCTGAATATCGAATTGCGACACTCCGAAGCAATCCTCATTTTTCCCAAGAAAAAATGAAATATCATGACACAAAACGACCGAACGGTTTTTCTTCGAACGGATTGCTCCCCGATAATCTTTGTTTCCCTGAGCGGTGTAAAACTGGAACGATCTGGTGATTCCGGCGCCGGTCTCTTTTTCAGAAAATCCGGGAATGGACGCCGCAGGATCAAGATGCGTGACTTTCCAGGAAATTTTCCGCAGCTTATCCTGTGTGAGAAGTGCCGCATACTGTTTGAGATGATGAGTGTTGAGGAGCTTAACCGCTGAAAAAGAAACCATCTCCTGAGTTCCTTTGATCGGCACTTTGAGGGCAATCCGCTGATGTCCGGCGAAAACAGCGTTTCCTCGCGGTTTCAACAGAATCTTTCCCTGAGTGTCGGGAAATGTGACGTTTTGCAGCGTTACGGTGGATTCCACCACAGACGGCTTGTCTGTTATCATCACTTCCGGCGGGAAAGACAGAACCAATTGATCAGGTTCTCCCCGCGAAATCTCCATCTCCAGAATGACGATCATTTCCCAGGCGTCATTATTCAGGTTACGGTCAAGTACAAGAATTTGATTACCGGTGATATCCGGTTCGTTCGGCTGTATGGTCACAGCGGATTTTTTGAAAGCGTCCAACGAAAGAAGACGAAATTTTCCTAATGCAACGGACTGTTCGGAAATTTCAAAATCATTCATCCTGAACGGTTCGTTCAATGGCGACGAGGCGTCCGGCGTGATTTTCTGTTCCACGAGAACACCAAAATCACGGTAAGGCAGAATGATGTGTTCACTGTCCTCTCCCTGTTCCGCAAAGAAAAGCGGATAAGGCTGCATTTTTCCAAACGGGAAAGGTATCTCACCCGTCAGGAAAAGACTGAAATTTCCTGTGACCGGATGTTTGAAAAAAAGGGTCAGGGTGCTGTCTTTCTCATGGAAAACCATCCGCGGCGGCTCCTGGATCACTTCGGAAGAGTCCCGCACAACGGCTTTTTCCGGCTGAAACTGTTTCGGCACAAAAAGGGTGTAATGATGCGTTTCCCCTTCGGAAGTGACTGCCATTCGGACCTGTGTCTGAATCTTCTGCGTTTTGAACGTCATTTGCTGAATGACGGAGGAAGTGTATTTTGCCGGTTTTTGACGAATCGCAATGATCCCATCCGTGTCCGGTTTCGTCCTATCGTAAGCGTATTGAATGGTTTCATCGGAGATTCCCCAGGCTTCTTCAAAATCACGTGACTGCATTGTCGATTCAGGGACAAGGACCTCCAATGACGGAGTTACGGAAATCCCCAGCAAATTGCGATAGAGCCTGTCATCCGGAACGGAAAAACGGGGAAACCGCGTGTGACCGATTCCTGAAAAATCACTGAGCACATAATCCGCCTGAATCACCGTTTCACCGGAAATTTCGGTTTTGAAAAGGAGTTTGCAGAGACCGTTTTTTTGAGGTATCATTTCATGTTCTATCGAAACGCCGTTACACCGGTATTTTCCGGAGAGTTGGAATCGCGGGTCGATATTGAGAAAAAGGTGACTCCGCTTTTCATAGGTGGTATTGAACTTCCACTGGGCACGAAGTTCCAACTGATTGGAACGGGCGTTCAGCCACAACAATTGAGTCACATTCATATCGGCGGGACCGGCAGCAACCGTTTCGACCGGCCAGGAAACATTCAGCCGCGAAACCGCTCCGAGTTCCGCACTCAAAATACCGGAACTGACGGACACCTGACCTTTGGCGCCGGAAATTTCGACTTTGGAAACCTCGGAGTTGAGAGTCAGTTCGATATGGGAATTGACGATCGGCGGAATTGGAATCTCAAAATAACGAAGGGATTTGTCTTCCTCGATTTTCGGGGTGAGTAAAAGTTCCAGTTGATGCGTTCCCCGTCCGGCGATTTCGAAAAGATGTTCCTGTGTTTTCGGATCAAGTGCGGATTGAACCGGCTGTTTGTCGAGTTTTGCCCCATCCGGTCTCAGCGGCATCGGCGGAAGTCTCAGTTGCCCGGACTGTTCCGGAATTTCAATGTTCAGCAGCACTCTTAAATTGAAAAGCGTGTTATTGATGAAAGTTCCCTGATATTCCGCTTTCGTGATTTGCCAGTGATGCTGCGAAACGCGGCTTTCTTCGAATTCTTGCTGCAATTTGCGGTAAAATTCGTCCGGAATGTGATAATAATCCGCAGGCTTTTTCGTTTCGGGATCAAACGGAATAAAAACCTTATACGGCACAGCAGTCACGGAAGAGGAGTCCTCCTCTGCAACAAGCAAAGACGGCAGGAACAGAATCAGCAATCCCGTCAGAACAGACCCCGACGCACTGGAAAACCCTGATGTTGAACCGGAAGAATCCGAGGAAAACGGACGTTTCAACACTTCCCCCGCCGTCGAGCTGTCGTTTGGGGAAGGATTTTCCGTTGTACGGACTTTCCGCTTGAAAACTCCGACAGGAGAGATTTTCAGCAGCGAAAACAAAATCGAACAGATGATGCCCCAAAAAAATCCGCACAGCGAGTCCTGCCACCAGAGCGGTAAAAACCGTGCGGCGAAGAAAGTGAAAAGCAGCAGTAGGAAAAAGACAACCGGTTTCGCCGGTTTTTGAGGCCATGTCAGTACAACAATCAGCAAAAAAGCGATTTGTTTGAAGGCACGGTTACGGTTGGCACTGAGCACAAAGAGTGAGGGAACCGTATCGGCTTCCCAATACTGTTCATAAGCATACCACTGGGCCGGTTCAAAACGGATGGACGATTCCGGCGTTTTCCACGGAGTATTGCCGGGCGAAGAAAGCCGTTCCCACTGGGAAAGCGGAATAAACCGGTGGAGACTCCCGCTTTCGGTGAAAAGTTGCCGAAGATTCCCCTTAAAATGAAAAAAACGCTCCCCAAAAATCGGACGGACACGGCGCGTCAGTTTTGCTTTGGTGAGATTGGATGTCAGGACAAGTGTGTCGGTGTCGTCAAAAATCCACGCAAGACCGTTTTGTTCCGGTGCCGGAATGCCGCCATGTTCAAAGGGAACCGTTCCCGAAGCGAAAATCCCGATCCGGGAAAGGGACGTTTCATCCACTAAAATCGTGACGGCGGGAAAGCGGAGCATTTCCAGAAACTCCTTCCATGTCGTGTTTTCCCAGGACACCGCAGGAATGTTCAATGGATAGGTGTTTTGCGGATTGTTGTCGGTCATTTCGGAGATCTTTTGAGCGATTTTCCGAAACTCCTCTTCGCGCGGATTGCCGAAAATCAAGTCACTCCACGAAACCGTGAAAAACGGATCAGCGAAAGCCGTTGTGTAAAAGCGGTTCCAGAAGGAGGTGTCTGTCCGCTGTGTTTTCGGATAAGCCAGATACGCCGGAGAAACCCATGCAATCCAGCTTTGCGCAATCACCGGAATATTCACCGCAGGGGACATCGGCAGGAACGAACCGGCGGAATGGAGTTCTTTGTCTTGAAAGGTGTATTCCAGTTCAATCAGCGAAAACCGTGTTTTGTCCGGCAGTTGTGCTGAGATTTCCGTTTGTTCCCCTTTCGGTTCCGCGTGCCACGAAGAACGTATCCCGTCAATCCAGACCGCGTGAACATCTGAAGTTTTCACACCGCGGGGAAGTGTCAGCAGAAGACGGTCGATTCCGCGATTTTCAAGCGAATAGGCAATGTGACAAATCGTGTTGCCGATGGAATCGTGTTTGGTTTGAAACACCATGGACCAGATACAGGAAAGGGAAACCGTCTGTTGATCGGAAAGTACCGGCTCAATCTTCAGGGAAGCGGTCTGATTTTCGCGGTCGGTATAGGTATAATAACCGTGCATACGCGGAAGATTGACGGACATCTGCGGCGGAGGGGAAGAAGCAAGTCCTTCGCTTTTCACACGGCACTCCATGTCGGAATCCGGTGTTTCGAGACTCACCAATGCAGTGAAGTCCTGTTGTCCGGCAAAATAAGGAAGCGGAATACTCTCTTGTGAAACAAACGGAACCGTGCGTTTGGCGTAAAACTCAAAACTTGTGTTTTTCGGCACCGAAGGACGGATTTGCCAGATTGTTCCATGACCGTCGGGAATTGCCGCCGCCTGAATTTGTGAAACGTCTGAAGAATTGAAACTGTCGCTCCAACTCCACTGCGAATCCGTCACGGCGGACGGCGAAAATTTCACATTAATCTGGGAAAGCGGCGAATTGTTTTGCGGAACACAAGTGAAACGGCAAATCTGCTCAAGGGAACCTTTTTTCAAAATCACCTGAGTCAATACGGTTCCCTGAAACGCCGGACTCAAGGTTTCCACACTCACCGGTGAAAGCGGCAGCGAATCACACGGCAGAATCAATCCGGAGGGAATCACCTCATAACGTTCCTGAATACTTGCCTGGGTGACATTATCGGGTTGTTCGAGTCTCTTTTCACCGATCCGGTACTGCACGGAAGAATCAAGCGACAAAAGACGGGTTCCTTGTTTTCCGCGAAGGAATACAAACGGACAGAGCTTGTTCAAGTCAATCGTAAAACGTTTCACATCCTGATAAGCGGTGTTATTGTCCGTTTTTTCCGCAGTATTTTTCTGATTTTGTGTGAGTGCGGAAAGCGGACATCTTGTGTTGAGAATCAAGCGAAGCGGACTTTGCGGAGTGACCGCTTTGTTCAGCGGAATGATCCATTGCGAGGAACCTTTGTCTGTTTTTTCCGGCGGTCCCCCCGACATCTCCATTAAAAAATAATCGCTGATTTGTGCCGTCGGCGAGCTGACCGCTTCGAGTGTCCATTGGTTATCCAGAAGCATTTCGAGTTGTTGAAGTGTTCCATCGGTTACGGAGACATCCACAACGGTTGTGGAGAGAACATCCCGCTCCCCCCAGGTGATGAGTGTACCGCAGTGATAAAGAAACGGCGAATTTTCCTGACCGAACTCCATGCTTATCAGGGAGCTTTCCTCGTATGCCTGAAAGACGAAGAGTTCGCGTCCGGAAGAATCCCCTCCCGCCTCGGCGGTGATTTCCCGCAGGTCCTGATGAAGCAGCTTTTGAACCGAAAGCGGCTTGAAAACATAAACATTGTTACGGGTTTCGTTCCAGAAAACACGTTCGGAATGGAGACGGACACGGGGAAGATTCCACAGCATTCCGGTTTTAACGGGACAATACGCACTCAATTGCAATTCGCGTTCGTTCGAATCACTGACGGGAACCGCCGCAAGGATACGGATCGGGGCATCCGGGTTTCCCTCTTCTGAAACAATCTCCGTCCATTCAAGCGGCGTATCCCCGCAACGGAGCGTCAACGGTTTGAGCGGAGCGTCAAGTTCCATCAACACTTCGCTGACCGGCATGCTTGTTTTTTCAAAGGTGAACACCGATGTCAGTGAAAGTCCCCGCAGAGAAACATTGTACTGATTGGTTTGACTGAAACCGGTCTGCTGCTGCGGTGTGATGGAACCGTTGTCATACAGAATTTGCAGGACGAATTCATGTTTGGCTCCCGGAATGATTTGCCATCTGCGATAGGAACTCTGGAAATCCTCCGGCTCGTCACCGGTATGGATCAGACGGATAAAACCGTCATTTTCCGCGGAAAACGCGGGTTTCATGTTACGGGGAATGTCAAGTATCAGTTCCAATACCGGCACGGACGGAAGGGAAACATGAAACAGAATATTCTCCCGGATGTCTTTGGTTCCGCGGAGCGTCCATTGAAAATAAAGCGTGTCGGAGTCTGGAACGGTTTGAAGACCTGTCACTCCCCGGGAAAGAAACCCCAGTTTCGCACCGGCACCGTTTTCCCATATCGGTTCGGTGAGTGAGATTCCGAACGGTTCCAGCGGAATCATTGCTGCGGTACCGGATTGTTCCGTCTCAGAACCGCCCGGCTTACCGGCATTGTCCTGCTCAGGACTTTGCGGGGTCAGTTTAAGGTTTCCCTTTCCGTCCATCAGTTGGTTTCCTTCCAGACGCGCGGAAAGGTGAATCGCGGAAAGAACACCGCTTGTGTCGGAAATGACATTCTGTTTGACAGCGGCGAGTATCCATTCCTGAAATGTCTCCGCACGGATCGGACGATACGGAAGATTTTCCATCATCGGGAGGACTTCTTTGAACCGGCTTTCCGGATAGAATATTCGCCGGAACATTTTCGCGCCATCGGGAAATCGGTCGGGAATTTCCGGCGTTTTCTGCGGTTCTTCCTGGGACTCTGAGGTTTGACCCCTTGAAACATCCGTCACCGACAGAGCAAGGAAACAAATCAAGATACGGAATACGTCTCCGGTTTTCATGGCAGTTCCTCCTCATCAGGATTCGTCGGAATATTGGAAGATTCCTGCGGCGTCGGAGGAAACATTTCCTGATCCATGGTTATTTTCTTAACAAGCTGATTGGGAAATCCGCGTGAAGGAGGCGTGTCTTGAGAGTAAACCGCTTGAGCCGTCAAGTCGGCAGCGGGAATTCCCGCCCATGATTCTTTCGGAACAAAAAACCGGTAGAGAATCATTGCCAGAAGACTCAGTACAACCCCCACACTCCCTGCTTGCAGGAAAAGGAGTATCAGAACCGGTTGATAAGCAAACACGGCCATGAACAACACCAGAAGCGTGAAGAGAATTCCGGCGTAGCGAATCTTTTTGAAATACAGGAAAACAAGACCGACAAATAACGTTATTCCGCTCGAAAACAGAACAAGTGTGGAACGGTCTACGATACGGATTTCACAGTCAGGAAGCGGTCTGAGCGTACTCAAAAGGTAACAGTTTGCCGCAACGGAAAGCGGTTCGGAAGGGGTGATTCCATGACCGATCCATTCTTCCAACCCTTGCTGGTCGAGCAGCGGAACACGGGAGAAGTGATACCTGTCGAATTGCCACTGATACTGCGGAATCCAGTTACGGTCAACGGAAATCATGTGCCGATGCGAAGGAAAGATCATCTGCCAGTACATCGGACGGACCCAGACCTCCGGAGCAAACTGCGGCATGTCCAACTCAATGGGATTGCCCGTCTCTGCAACATCCGCTTCATACCACATTTCGACAAGAAGAGGATTTTTCTTGGTACGCCCCGGTGAAAACGGCACATTGATTTTGTTTTCGACCACATTGACCGGAATCTGCTGGCCGTCCAGTTTGACAAGAATACGGTCGCGCCGTGTTTGCTGCGGAAGTGTGATGCTCAATTGATTTTGGTCACTGACCACCAGATAGGAAACACGGTCCCGCCGCTGTGAACCGATCAGCCATGTTTGCAGCCATGTTTTTTCGATGATGGTCGAACCAAGCGAATCGTGATCGTCAAAAAAGAGACCGGCATTCAGAAAAAATTCCCGAGCCTCCGTCTGAAAGGTGTAACCCTTCAGTGCGACCGGAGAAACGGTTTCATCCGGAATTTTTTTCCAGGATGTCTGGGTTTCGTTCTCAATCAGATTGATCTGCATTCCTCGCGGCAGAGAGACATTCACCGTTTCCTGAATCAGTTTCCCGTCTTGGGGGAGCAGCAGGAAAAATTTTTTCGGATGCGTTTCCCCCGGCTGCAGGTATTCCCGAATCGACACATCCGGAGAATTGTCAATTTGTTGGACGGTCACCGTGAATTTTCCGATTCTGGCTTCAGGAAGCGTCACCCGTTTGAGAACGATATTGTCTTCCGACAGAGATTCGGATGTCCCCGAAGGCGTGAGCGAGTGACTGTCCATCGTGAAAAGCCACTGATACTTGTCTTCAAGTTCTTTGGGAATCTCGAAAGTGAGCCGCTCGACAGGTTCATACTTCACGTCGTAATTCAGATAATATGTCAGAGATTCCGTTTCCGGTGTCAAACGGAATTCTCCCCGAACCTGAACATGGATTTCCTGTGTGTGAGGAATCATTTCCGCGCAGAAAACGGCACTTTCCGGATCGTCAATCTGATAAAACAGCGGTTCCTGAAGACGTATCGGCGGTTCGATGGACGTGACCGTTTTCCTGGGTTTCCGCGACATTCCGATGATGGGGGAGACTTCAGGACTGACATTCAGTTCGATATTATTGGCGGGATAGACCGCCACGGTCACCGGCTCAATCCAGTCCGCTTTGGGCTTCGGAAATTCAAGCCGAATCACGGGATTTTTCGGATCAATACTTTGCCTCGCTTGAATGTCAAAATCAATGGTTTTCTCCGCCGGAATCCGCAGCGGCAGCAGAAGCGTCGCTTCCGCGGGAGTTTGGCCCGGAAGAAGTGCGGTGCGGTCATTATCAATCAGCGAGTTGTTCGGAAAATTGATCATTTGCCAGCCGGCGGGGTCAAGATAGAGTTTGTCAACCGGAGAACCATGAATCGTATAGGAAAGACGCCCCTTCAAAATCGCCTGATTTTTATCAATCTGTACCTGAAATTCCGGACGGACATTCAGTTGCGTATAACGCCGGGTCGCTTTCGCTTTGAGTGAGCAGGGCTGGCGGAAAATCTCAAAACGGGTGACGTTTCCCTCGGCGTCGGAAGAGAGGGCGGATTCCATCTGTTTGAGTCCTTTGACGTCGCCATAATTCAAACGATACTCACGCGGAACGGTCACATTCAATTTCCCGAACTGTTTTTCCGCTTCCACGACTTGAAATCCGCCAAGTTCCAGCCAGTCCAGATTGTCTTCCGGGGAAGAGGTCACCGCTTTCAGATGAATTTCCACCTTTTCCGTCCTCCGCGACGGAAGCGTCACCTCCAGTTGTCTGGAATGACCGGCGTAAGGCAACGGTGACATTTCGCGGATGGTGTAGTCCTGAAAGGTTTCCTCGATCCAGTTGGCGTTTTCCGGTAAAAGAACATGGAACGTGTCAAACGGGATTCCTGTACTCTGCACCGGAATCGTGACATCAAATCGAACTTCTTTTGCGGTCATATCGGCCTGAATTTCGAGATCCTCGACTTGAAGGACCGGCTTTCTTTCTCTCTTTTTACTTTTTTGCGCCGCCCGCCAACGGATATCAAAGTCGCGGTGAAGCCCCTGAATGGAAAATTGCGTGTTTTTTTCGTCGATCGCAATGGTCTGGACCGGACTGGTTCCCTGCGAAACCATCACCACGGCATCAGGAATAGGAACCTCCAGTTTCAAAATCGAGCTGAACGCGTAAGGAAAACCTGCTCTCAACCGGAATTCATCCGTCCCGATTTTGTTGACCGGAAAGGAAAGTTTCAGCGTGATGGTGTGCGTCAAAAGTCCGGCATTTTCCGCCCCGGCAAGGACCTGTTCGGAGGACATCCCTGTTTCAGCGGAAGTTTTTTCCTCACGGGAAGTATTCCGCAGCAAGGCGACATAGGCCCCGGTTTCCTGTTCCCTGATGAGCCGAAAGCGTCCTGAACCTTCATATTGTGCGTGTTTGTTGAGATCAAGCTCCTCCGGTTTTGTCCGGTCCGGAAAAATAATACCGTCCTGCATGCCGAGACGGACCCGGACAAGCGGTCTGTTCTGTGCCTCGACGCGGAACCGGACCGTGATTTCCGCCAAATCTCCAACAATCTTGCCGGCGGCATCAATACTTTGAATTTGGTATTCCGGAGCGTCGTTTTTTTGCTCACGGAGAAGATTCAGTGTGTCGAATGCTTCAAAGGGGTAATTGATAAAAGCCGGAGAAAGTTTCCCTTGAATATCAAGCAGGTAAACATCAAGCGGTGTCCCGTGAATCTGCGGCAGCACCGGCTTAACCGTTTGGGATGTCTGAGAGGCTTGCGGCGGTTCCGACGGGACGGTTTCCGTCTCCTCCCCCCGAAGAAACGGAGAAAAAAGCAGGAAGATACTGTAGATGAGCCATACAGTAGAGATTCGATGATGTCCTGATATTTTGTGCGAAAAGTCCATATCTCTATTGTACCCGAAAAAATGGGAAATGAAAGACAATTCTCGTCAAAAAATCAATCGAAAATCAAAAAATGTGTCATACCGATGGAATGGACCGGAACATCGGTTCTCCCGTGACGGGGTAAATATTCGCTTCACTCGACTTATTCGGAAATCAACCGTGTTTCCGAACAAGTCCAATAAACAAACAGACAAATTCGGAAATCCTCAGAAAAATTTTAATAAAAAGGTGAAATTTCCTGCTTGCCTCTTGACTTTTTTACTGTTACTGATTAATATGAATCTCTGATGTTACGATTTTACAATCAAATTGACTTTGTGAAGAGAGGTTTTTATGAAAAAACTGTTAGAAAATGTTAAAATGGGGGGGGGGGGGCTATCTATGCCGTTCTAAGATGGCTTTCACCTTGGTGGAACTTCTTGTCGTGATTGCAATCATTGGTATCTTGATTGCTCTTCTTTTACCCGCGGTTCAGGCCGCCCGCGAAGCCGCAAGACGCATGCAGTGTTCCAACAATCTCAAGCAGTTCGGACTTGCCATGCAGACGTATCACGATGCCCACAATGCATTTCCGGCTTCGCGAGCAGTACTTAACAATTTCAACACCCATGCCAATGAAGTCGCAGATGATGTTCATTGGCGGGGAATTGTTGGAACAATTACCTTTTTGCTTCCGTTTTTCGAGCAAAACGCACGCTATGAAACGATTGTGACGAGAAGCAAGGAAACCGGTGCCAGCCGTTGGCCCTGGCATACCGATTTCGCAGGCTCAATGCCGACTTTGTATTGTCCGTCCGACCCGAAAGCAAGTCAGCCCAATACAGCGGTCAGCAATATGTCGAAAATGAGTATTATGGTATCGCATGGGGACGGCATGTGGTACAACAATCGTTCGGATGCCGGTGAAAATGCTGTTTCACGGGTGGCTTCGCGCGGTATGTTTGCACCGTTGACCTACAGCAGTATGGCACTTTGCACCGACGGAACCAGTAACACCATTGCCGCCAGTGAAGCGGTCGGAGACGCCAATCAATCGCGAGCCCTCAAGGGAGGAATTTATCCCACTACAGCGATATACGCCAACGGAAACGCCGTACCGCAAGCCTGTCTGACTTCAAGCCGGACAGCCGACGACCCCAATGTGCTGGTTTCCGGTTCCGACACACATCGTGCGTTGATTTTCATTGACGGCCGCACAGGTTCCGCAGGATTTACAACCGTCCTGCCGCCGAATTCGCCGTCCTGTCTTTACACGAGAACACCGGCTCATACCGCGTGGGGTGTTTATTCTGCAGCCAGTAACCATACCGGCGGTGTCAATGGTGTTTATGTGGACGGATCTGTTCATTTCATTTCCGACACGGTTGACGCCGGCGACGCAAGCCGACCTCAGGTCACCACAGGGAGAAGTCCTTACGGCGTTTGGGGAGCGGTCGGCACTCCTCAGGGAGCGGAATCTCTTGCCGCTCCGTAAAACGAGCCCTACTGAGTTGCTCACATAGGACAGGGACGAAATTTCAACAGGCTTGGACCTATTATCATAAAACCAGAGCCGTAGTACGGCTCGCTGAAAAACATTGAAACGATGAAAACTTTACAATTGAAAATGGGATGTGTGCTTACCGGCTTGCTGATTTTGGGGTTCGCTTCGTGCGGCGGAGAAAAGCGTCCCGAGGGAATGCCTGATCTGTATCCGGCGAAAGTCACGATCGTTCAGGAAGGGAAACCGCTTGAAGGAGGTGTTGTCACGCTTGTCAACAATGATTCCTCGCAGTCGAAGTGGATTGTCGGCGGTCGAACGGACGCGGCGGGGATTTGTCATCTCACGACACAGGGAAAATTCAAAGGGGTTCCGGCGGGCAAGTACAAAGTCCTTGTGACGAAGTCGGAAAAAACCGAAAGTGAAACGGCCAAACAGCCGGTTCCCGCCGACTCGAAAGCCGCGGACGAGTATTACGCCAAAATCCGGAAAGAAGAAAAATACTACGAGTATGTCGAGGAAAAATACAAACTGACGAGTACCAGCGGTTTGGAAATGGAAATCACGTCCGGGACAAACGAACAGACTTTCGATGTCGGTAAAGCGATCCAAAAGGAATTCACGCCGCTGCAGTAAAACCTCTTAACAAGCCGTTTCCGCCGAATATTTTCAATGTCCGGCGAAAACGATTGTCTGTTCTTCGGAATGATGTCATGCGTCCCAGGAACGTCCGGTCGGAACGGTGTCCTGGGTTTGCGGCTTGCTGAAATGTTTCGGCGGAGCAGAAACCGGTCCTTTCGGTTTCTCCGAACCGCTCTTTGACTCAAACGCAACCGACGATGTTTCCGGAGGGTCCGTTTTGGAGCCGAATTTTTCGCAGACCTCTTTCCATGTCTCGCGTTCCGACATCAACACGCGGACAGCGTCGTCCAGATATTGCGGATTCCGGTCGAATCCCGCTTCGGCGACACGCCGGAAAATGAAAACGTAAATGGAAGCAAGAGCTCCCGCGATTTCCGGGGCGCCTTTCGTGTCGAGACTGCAAAGAATCTCCGCGATAATACTTTGCGCCTTGGAATGCGGCTCAATGGCGTCTTCCAGCCGTTCTTCCAGCCAGAGCTTCTTCGTGAGTTGAAGATTTTTAATGGCCGCCTCGACCAGCATCAGCTGCAATTTCTGAGGCGTCGCAGTGAACACTTCCTGTTCAAGATAAGTCTTGCGTGCATTTTTTTGCTGCATATCGTTTTCTTTCCATACATCCTGTTTTTGCCGACATCCTACGGCGTTTCAACATCACGCAGAGGTGGAACCGGTGGACGCACCGATCTGGGACACGGCATTGGCCGAATCCTGAATTTTGGCCAACGCCTGCTCCATCCGGACAAATGAGTTCGTCAGCCGCGTTTTTTTGCTGTCCAAAAGTTTCTGAAGGTAAACGGCACGGTCGTTTCCGTCGTCAATCTTACTTTGAAGTGACGCGTAACGCACGCCCAGACTGCCGGTGACGGAATCCGTGAAGGTTTCCGCCATGGCGGTGTATTTCGCGGCGAAACCGTAATCCACCGTTTTCTCTTCACCGGTTTTGGTGTCGTAAACGGTTTGGGTCTGGATGAAGAAATTTTTGATCGCTTCGGGGTCCTGTTCGAAAAGCGAATCGAACTTTTCCTCGTCAAAGGTGAGTTTGCCGATTTCTTTGGTGACTTCCTTCTGCTCTTCATCGTCAATGGAGATGACCTCGCCGGACTCGCTGCTGACAGTGAGTCCCAAGTCGCGGAGAGACTGGATTTTTCCGGTCGTTGTGACGCGGCTGGTGAGCATGTCATTGATGGCACTGTCCAGACGGAGCATCAGTGAATCGCCGAACAGCACACCGAATGTTCCCGAATAAACATTGGAATAGTTGTACTCGTTGTATTTTTCGCGAAACGCGTTGTAGTTTTCCACAAAGGTTTTAATGGAAGCTTTGACATCCACGCTGGATCGTTCGGTGGAAATCGTAACCGGTGAAGCGGTCGTCGAGTTGATCGTCAGCGTGATTCCCGGAACCGGCTCCACGATGGTGTTCGTCTTCGACGTAATCATTATGCCGCTGCCGCTGAGACTTCCGTAAATAAGCACAGCGTCCTGAGGCGATGTCAAATCGTCCTGATCCATGTCAAGTTCCGACAAATCAAGAACAATGTTGCTTGCGAAACCGGTTTGATCACTCCCGACGGAAAGCCGGTAGGAACTGCCGTCGTTGACGATCGTGGCGGTGAAACCGGCACCGAGATTGTTAATGGCGTCTTTCAAAGAGGTCAGCGAGTCGGTTTCCTCAAGGGAAATCTTGTAATTCATCGAGCAGTCCATCGTCCGATACGTCACGTTACTTCCGGCATAAGCGGTCTTCGTTTCCGCGGTGTGACCGAGAAGATTCAGGTCTTTTGCCGCCGTGGAGTACGAGGAACCTTCCGAAACCGACATACTCCCGGAACCGTTACTGATGTCGACCAGCATGAAGCCGTCGCCGGTTTCATTGACTTTCAACACGATTCCGACCGCGGACATCGCCGAAGCAAAATCATCGACCGTCTCCATCGCGGAACTGAGCGTCACGGTTGTTTTCCTCCCGCTGCTGTCGGTGAAGTTGACGGCTCCCTGAAGATCCACTCCCTTGCCGCCGTTGAGGTCCGCCAGCTTGGTATTCATTGAAACGACCTGTAAATTCAGACTCTGCGAGGAATAGGAAGCGGTCAGATTGCCGGAGAGGCGTTCAAGTCCCATTGCGGAAGCAAGATTTCCGCCGTTGACATCTTCAAATTGAATGGATGTCGCCGCTCCGTTTGAGAAATCCACCAGTTCCAAACCGGATTTGGAACCGTTAAGCTTCACCTGAAATTTAACACCGGAGGCGTCCAGCTTGGTGTTCATCAAATCAATGTACTCATCAAGTGTGTCAATTCCTTTGACTTCATCCGCCGTGAAAGTGATCGTACCGGTGTTGCCGTCAGCATCGGTGAGATTGATGTCTCCCGCCTGAAGCGTCACGCCTCGTCCGCCGTTCAGACTGGAAAGCAGCACGGAATTGAGGTTGCCGATGATCCGCCGCCCCTCAATGGTTCCATCGGTTCCTTCCACACCGGTGCCGCCGGTTTCACTGTAATCACCGATTCCAAGCGAGTGAAGAATCGGATTCCGGTTGGACGCCGAAGAGGAAACCTTGAATCCGTTTGAGGCGGAAGTTCCGCTAACGTACGTCAGATCATGCCAGACAAGATGTGTTCCGTCGTCGGAAATTTCCACCTTGAGTTTGGCCGGTGCCGTCGTGTTGATCGTATTCAGCAGCTCCCCGAGTGTCGTCTCCTTATTTCTTGTGCCGTCCGTCGTTCCATTACTGTTCACCTGAATTTGGGCGAAGTCGATTTTTGTGGTCGAACCGTCGGAAAACGTGACATCCAAATCAGTAAACAGCGAATCCATGGCAATTCCATTGCCGTCGTTCAGAGCGTTCAGAGAAAGATTGTTGCCGAGCCGGACGATGGTTTCCCCTGACGCCACGGTCTGATCGGTGTTGATGCCCGCCAATCCGAGCGAAGCCGCTGTGCTTCCTCCGCCGACTTCCTGGACAATCAGATTTGTCGACGAGCCGCCGGAAATGTCCGTCAGCTTCAAGCGGTCCCCGTCGAGTTCCGCCAAAACACTGATGTCGCTGCTGTTGTTGATGGCGTCGAGGACATCCTTCATGGTCGTGGCACCGCGAAGGTCGATGGTTGCCTTGTTTCCGCTCTGGTCGGTGATCCGAATCTGACCGCGTGAAAAGCCGTCGCCGCCGTTAATGTCTTTGAGATTGAAGTTCGTTTCAAGATTCCGGCCGAATCGGATGGAAACTTCCGCCTCTTTACCGAGCGCCGATGTCGCACTGGTTTTTCCGCTGGAAAGAATCTGATGCGATGTCGCCATTTTTACAGGAGTGAACGTGTGCGTTCCGGAGGGAGGATTTCCTTTTCGGGTGACTTTGAGTGCGGACTCATTGCTGCTTTTGACATCCAGACGCTCGTGAACGGTCACTTTCCCGAGGTTGGAGATCATGTAGCTCGCCTTCATGAACAAGGCGGAAAGATCGGAAAACGCAGACTGCTGCTCCTGATATTTCGTAACACGGGCTTGCAGGTTTGTCAACGGCACCGACTCAAGTGCGATCAATTTCTCGACGGTTCCGGCAATATCCATCCCGGAAATCAGTCCGATGCTTGTTTGTATCCGCCCCATGGAATCAACCGTACCGTTTTTCTAGAGACACCCGCCGTTATTTGAACATCAAAACACAATACACAGTTGTCTTCATCGGCTGATTTTTCCCGTCATTTGACAAATTTAATAAAAAATGCCTAAAGATTCCATTTCCCAGAAGGTCACAGGAAATTTCCACCGGTTTGAGCTTATCTCTTTTACACAAACTCTGCGGTTTGACGCGGAGTGATGTGAGCATGCAGAATATGCGGCATCCACATTGCTTTATCGACCAGCTCGGCCATGACCGACGGATCGAACGGTTTTCGGACATAATAAGTTCCTCCGG
Organism: Planctomycetaceae bacterium; assembly: GCA_031274255.1. Classification (GTDB taxonomy): domain Bacteria; phylum Planctomycetota; class Planctomycetia; order Pirellulales; family Thermoguttaceae; genus WRMR01. Next base: position 17,084 of record JAISQK010000337.1, read on the forward strand.
CAACATGACTCCGGCGGATAATGTCGGGAATTTGCGCTCCGGACAGAAAAATCACCGGCGTTTCATGACAGGTGTCAATCCGGTGAATCTTTTGACAGAGTTCCAGACCGCTTTCCATTCCAAGATTAATGTCAGAGATAATCAAATCAAACGTATCGTCCAGAGCCGCTTGAAGTGCGTCGTCCGCCGAGAGACACGGAGTCGTCTCAAAACCGTTCTTTCCCAACATGTCACAGAGTTCATTGAGAACCGTTTGTTCGTCGTCAATCACCAGCACTTTTTTTGTGTACATTTTATCCATTTTTCCATTTTCCTGATCAAGGAGGGCAAAATCATTACTGAAGTACAAAACTTATATTCGCTCTATCTTCTCTATAGCTTATTTCGTGGGAAATGTGTCAGAAATTTTTTATTTTTCTATAAAATACACGGGCTGAGGTGAATTTAATAGTTGTATTGATCATTTAGGTGAAATATCTTTTACAAAGTCACGGCTCTTCATAAAGATGGCGGGAATGGATAAAATTTTCCACAACATGCGGCGTTTGAAATCGGATACTTTTCCCCGAGGAACAATTTTGACGGATTTTTGTTGCAGAGAAATCAACCAACGGCATCTCCACAATGTAATCGCGAAATATTCTCAGCCGTTCCGAAGAGGTCACGCCGCTGAGAACTTCCACATGCGGCGGCGGATAACCCGGACGGTGGACTCCCACCGGAACGGCGAGCTGCAAAATCTCCGATGCACAGTACCAATTGGGCAAATCATAATACATGTCCGCCCCGACAAGAAGGAACAATTCGGCATCCAGGAGTTTGGAGCGGAAATGCCGGAGTGTCTCCACCGTATAACTGGGAGGGTCACGCTCAATTTCAAACCGGCTGACAAGAAATTCCTCAATTCCGGCAATGGCTGACTCCAGCATTTCCGCACGGATTTCGCCGGGAAGATGCTTTTGATGCTGCTTGTGAGGCGGCACACCGGTTGGTACGAAAATCACACGGTCGAGTTTTGCCCCGCAGAGTCCACTTTCCGCCAGAAGCAAATGTCCGTAATGAACCGGATCAAAAGAGCCGCCGTAAATTCCGTATCTCATGCAAATCCTTTGAAATGTGCAAATGGAATCATGGAATCTATTTTCCGTATATCTCAAGTATACCATTCCAAATGATTTTCGGGTCAAAATCGTCGAAAATCCGTTTACGTCCGTTTTTTCCCATTTTTTTCCGCAAATCCGGCTGTAAGATTAGTGTCCGCATTTTTTCCGCGAGGAGGTCAGCTCGATTTACCGGTATCAAAAAGCCTGTTTGATTGTCAATAACAGAATCAATTGCTCCGACCGCCGTTGTCGTGATGACCGGAAGTTCCATTGCAGACGCCTCCAAAACCGTGTTGGGAAAACCTTCCCGCCATGTCGGCAGAACAAAAATGTCAGAAATTCTGTACGCGGTTCGAATGTCTGATGTCCAATCGAACGCATGAATTTTGGTGTGGGATTCTATCGTTTTTCGGGTCTCGCCGCCTATGTCGCTCGCTTTTTCCTCGTGGCCGAACAGGACAAGATGCCAGTCAGGAAAATCAGGCGAAATTTCAGTGAACGCTTGTACTAACTCTTGGACACCTTTGTCTTTACGGCGTCTTCCCGCAAACAGAATGACCTTGTCCGACTCACTCAGCCGGCATGTTTTGCGGAGTTCCATACCATCGGCATCGCTCACTTGTTCCCGTGAAAACCGCACGGCATCACAACCCTGGCTGCTTCCGTGGCCGATAGTGATGAGCGATTCCGGTGTCCCGATACCGTCGCGGAGCATGGCGTCACGGAGAGAATGCGAAACGACAATCACCCGATGAGCGAGAAAACAGGTGAGACGGTCGAGCCGGACGAAAAACCGCCGTTTCCATCCGGTAGAGTTTTCGTAAATCCTTCCTCGGACAGTAATGACGCGATTCGGATGGAACGCGAAAAACGCCGCCAATGTCGCCAGAAGCATGGCCTTGGGGTTCGACGCGTGAATCACGTGGAACCGGTTCCAAAGAAAAAAATGCCACAATCGAAAAAAACACCACAGATCACGAATGATCTCGATGTCGCGCACAACAGGAATTTTAATCATTTTGACATGAAGTTCCTGCAATCGGGCGAAATAATCCTCCTCGCCGAATCCAGGTTGATGAGACGACGTTAAACCGGTAATTTCCCAGCCTTCTTTCTGAAGTACGGGAATCAAACCGCGATGGAAAAGGTACATCAACGCGGGCGCGGTGGAAACCAGGCAGATTTTGCGGGATGGCGGCTTTGGAAGAGGCATCAATACGATAAATAATTTCGATGTTTTTAGAAACAGCCCTACTGTTATCTGATAATATATGTTAGAATCAGGTTTATTTCAATCTCCGATTCGGAGAAATGGACCATTTTCCTTATCAAGGCCGTTCTATGCCGACTTCCTTATTCCAATATGAAATGCTTCCGACGACTTGGTTTTATCTTTCGTCGTTGATGATTATCGCCATTTTTTTCAAATTCAACCGGTTTTTAAGCATCCGAAATCTCGATTTGGTCGGACTGGTGTTCATCACTCCCGGACTGCTGTTCCTGTCGATGAGCCGTGACAAATGGGGATATGTCTGGTTGTTTGCCGCAGGATTTATCCTGATTTGCCGTCTGTTGCTCGACCTCATCATGGTGCGGCGTCCCCTTCTCGAACCCAACCTCAACCCCAGCGGCATCACGTTTGCCGGAATTCTCCTTTTGGGATTCATGCTTACAAATATCGGACTGAATCGCGGGGAAGCGGTTCAGTCCGTCGACACGCTTCGGCTGGAACAAATTCTCACCATTCGCGAGTGGAATCAAGAGGGACAAGATCGCGAAGAATCTCCGCCGCTCAAAGGGAAGACACGATTAAAACAGTCAGGATTTCCGCCGTTTTTTCTGTTGGTTGACGCGACGAATCAGGTTTTGGCTCCGCAACATTCCATCACCCGTTTGATTCCTGCGTCGAAAGAGGAGGAAGGGAATTTTCCTCCGGAATCGGAAAAAACACTCGAAGGAAGTCCGCCTCTTTTGATGGAGAATCCGGTGCTTGAGAAAATCGATCCGCTCAGCTTTTCCATTGAGATTCCGGTTCGGGAGGAAACCGCTGTGACACCCCCGGAACCGCAACGGAGGTTCTGGCAGGAACTGCTGGCGATAGGCTGTGTCGGAATGGTTCAGATTGCCATCGCTCTCGGATTGATCAACATTGCTCACTGTCATTTTAACAACATTTATACCGGTGTTTCCGCCGCGACGCTCTACTTCCTTCTGCCGTACACCAACCAAATGACCGGACGGCTTGACCACATTGTTCCGGCGGCTTTCCTTGTTTGGGCGGTTGCGATGTATCGGAGGCCGGTTTTTTCAGGAATCTGCCTCGGACTCGCTTCCGTTTTTGTGTATTACCCGTTTTTCCTCGTGCCGCTTTGGTGCAGTTTTTATTGGCGGCGCGGCATGTTCCGTTTTCTGGCCGGCACAGCGGGAATCATTCTTCTGTTCTACGGACTCCTTGCCTTTTCACCGCGTTCACTCGGAAGTTACAGTGACCAATTTCTCAACATGCTTGGCGTGAACAGTTTTTTCATGAGTGCGGTTGACGGATTTTGGAACTTTTACCCGACAAGTTACCGGATTCCTGTTATGGCGGTGTTTTTTATCGTGTGTCTCGGAATGCTGATTTGGCCTGCGAGAAAAAATCTGGCGACGCTCCTTGTCTGTTCGGCGATTCTGCTCGTCGGCGCCCAATTTTGGAAAGGGTATCAGGGCGGACTTTTCATGGCGTGGTATTTGCCGCTGTTGCTTCTGATCTTTTTCCGTCCGAATCTCGAAGACCGTGTGGCCTCGGCGATGGTCAAAAGTCTGCCGTGACCATGCCGTGTGACCATCGCGGTCATTTGGAAAGCCGATTGCGGAACGGATAGGACAGCTTCTTACGGTTTTTCGATCACAATGGAAATGTCCGTTGTTTTCTCTTGAATGTCGTATTCCAAACCGGATGTTTGCGGCTTCCGATATTTTTTGGCGATCAATTGAGTCACCTTGGGAAAAGGAGAACCGGGGGAAAATTCTTCCAGAAACGCCTCTGAAATATAGACGCGGTATTTTCCGGGAGGAATTCCCTGCCCTTCTTTGAGTTGTCCCATAGAAAAAGTTCCCTCCTTCTGAATTTTGCCGGTAAAAGTCCGTTGATCGTTTTCAAAAACGACCTTGCCGATCTCCAAAGGCGTCCCATCGGAAAATGTGACTTTTCCTTTGACCGTGATTGCATGGCTGCAACCGAGCAGTCCTTGAAGCAGGAGAAAAAGAATACCAAAAATCAATTTGTTTTTTGTCATTTTTGTTTTAATGAATGGTGGATTTTGAAACAGAAGCCGACAGCAGCACGGACAACAGGAGTCCCTTCGCAAGCGGCCGGCAATTGTTATGTGACCTTATATGATGAAAATATTACGGAAGAGACGCGGGTTCTCCGTCCTGTGCGTCCGCCAATTTCTGCAAAATGGGAATTGCTGTTGTCGCACTTACCACGTGTACCGAGCCGTCTCCGACAAGGAAATTGGCTATTCCCGGATGACAGCCGCCGAATTGCGGAAATGTCGATGAGAACGCCGTTGTGATGGATTCGCCATCGTTCGGACCTTTGGCAATATAGGAAGAAGTATCCAAATTCATATCACGGCCGATCGTATTACCGGAAAACAAACTGGCACTCAAAAGAGAACCGTCAAACACTCCTTCACTATAAGTCCCCATTCCTATTTTTGACGCGGGAATATGTTTTTCACCCAGCAATAACTGATTACTCAATCCGTCCACGATGAAAGAAAAATCGTCTTTCGGCCGCCACTGATTGACATTGTTGGGATCAGGCGTTGTGGTCGGACAAATCCCCATACGGATCGGACTGCGGACATTCTGATCACTTCCGCCCGTTCCCATGCCGATCGCACCGCTGCCGGTCGTGATGTTGTAAACAACAACGGCATAATCCCCTGTCGGTCCCGGCGGAACGTATAACGAAAACATATCCTCTTTGTCATGTAACGACACTCCCGTTCGTCTGGAAGGGCATTTGTAGTAAGGGACGGAACCTAAATTTTTCTTGATATCGTCAGACGGAATATTGTTCCACCACGGTATCCAGTTCAGTTGTACACCAAGACCATGGCAGGTTGTTGTCCCGGTGGTATAGGTCAGTGACGTGAAATAGTCGTAAAGCGGTTGCTGTTCGATGAAAGGAAAGATCGCACCGAAAAACGACAACGCTTGACCGCCGCTCGGATGATGGGCGATAATGAAAGGCGGAATGCCGTTTCGGGTGCTGTGAAAGTTGTGAACCGCTAAACCGGTCTGTTTCAGATGGTTGGTGCATTGCATCCGTCTTGCCGCTTCACGGGCCGCCTGCACCGCCGGTAACAGAAGGGCAATCAGTATTCCGATGATCGCAATGACGACAAGCAGTTCGACCAGAGTGAAAGCCGTTTTGTAACGGCGTAAGCTTTCTACCCCCCCCATATTAACATTAACGGAAGTGACTTTTTCTTTTTTCATAAGACGTTCTCCTGTTTGTAAAAACTTTTTGTTGTTTCTGGATTGTTGTTTGAGTTGTTTGTTGATTGAAATGACGGAGATGTTTTCACCTTATTTTTATTTTTCGGGAAACAGTTCCTCCAGTTTCTTTTGAAGTGCTTCGCCGCGGGCTTCGGTGAAAATGATCTTGCCGTCTTTGTCAACGAGGAACATGGTCGGCACACTCATAACGGCGTATTTTTTTCCCTGCAAAGGGAGACCGGCTTTTTCGGTCAGCTCTTCCGAGAGGAATAACCAGGGGAGTTTTTCCTCCGCAATGACTTTTTGGGAGTCCTCCGGTTTGTCCCAGAGATAGATGGAAACGATTTCCAGACCCCTGTCATGATATTTCTCGTAAGCGGAAAGCATTCCGGGAATCTCTCCTTTGCATGGCCCGCACCAGGATGCCGTAAATTTGACCAATACATATTTTCCTCGCAGAGCCGCCCAGTCGAAATCTTTGCCGTCCACGGTTTTGCCGTAAATTTCGGGATCAACGCCGACAATACGGCGGGAATACCCTTCGAGCTGTCTGAGAGTCGTCTGCTTTTTCTCTTCCGTCAGAGTGGACTCTTCGGAATGGACAAAAGCGGTCAAATCCCGGAGCGTTTTTTCCACAAACTGCGGATTTTTAACGGCTTTTTCCACAATCAAGATGAGCGGTTTTGCCGGATCGTCCATTGATTGGGAGTTTGACCACTGTTTTGCTTCCGCGACGAATTGGTCAAACTGTTTCTGCAACAGTTCCGTAGGCGTCAAGACGACTTTTTTGACGAATTGCTGATAACGTTCGGTGTCGACGATTGCAGTGTATTTGCGATTCTTGGACAGTTCCGCGAGAATTTCATCGAACGCGGTTTGATAGTCCGACGGCTTTTGATTTTGAGAGCGGATTTCGTCCGCCTGCACAAGGAATTTCAATGCGTGAAACTTTTGCAAAAGTCCTTTTTCCCGGTCGGCGTCATTCAGGGCAATCTCAAAAATCCTGTCACCGGCAGCGAGTTGGATTCCACCAACTTCATGAAGCATTTCGGCAAATTCTTCGGCTCCTTGGGTATGTTGACCGGCAAACTTGGAAAGTGCGTTCTTTGTGTAGGCTTCCACTTCCGCTGTGGTTTGGGCTTCGCCGAGCGAAGCGGGGACTTTTTTCTCCTGCGCCGAAGCCGATGCAGCAGCGATAATAAATACAACTAATGTTGTTAAAATTTGTCGAAACATATTTTCCTTTCTTTATCTGAAAATCTCGAAAAGAGGGGGTGATTGGAAACGCTCTTAGACGTAAAGCAAATAATATACCAATGATACCTCAATGGAAAAATTTTGGAAGACCTGATGCGACGCGTCGCATTTTTATGAGGTTTTTCTCATTAATATCCAGAAAAATTGTTGTAAATAAGATTTGAGCCGATCCGAAGCCGTTTTATTTCACGGGGATATTTCATGGATTAATGGGATTGTCCGTGAAATTTAACAGTTCTCCATCACAAATTACGGGCAAAAAGAAACAGAATTCAGGTTTTTTCAGACCTGTTTTGCCCCAACCCGGTCACGAGCCGCGACGGGGATATTATGAAAAAGTGCGTTATCGCTGTCGTTGATCAATGTCCTTGTCCGTAACATATTCCATTCTTGGAAAACAGACGGTGTCAAAGTCATGAACCGATGAAAATTGACGTTGAAAATGACGTTGCATCTCGCAGGAATCAACGATTTTTGACAATCAGACCGCCGATTAAATTACTGTTGCTTTGCCGTACAGCGACGGCAGTATCACGGTGGAGAACGCAAACGGCAGCGGCACCGGATAAAACGTATGCCTCGACGGACGCCGACACCTTTTTCAGTACGTATGAGTCGAGAAGTGTCGGAACAGCAGGAAATGGAAGGAATCTGACCGATGCCGAAAAAGAAAGCGTTGATGTTTCGATTATTAAAAACGCGACTTTTTATAAATCTTCACGCGGCTTTGGTTGGTGAGGCGGGGGTGAGTTTTTTCTGACGGGCGATCACCCGCATAATCTGCCGTTTTTCCTGACGGATTTCCTGCTTCCACGCCGCCCTTTCTTCAAGCAGGTCGAGCCGCTTCATCAGGTGAACCGCTTCATCAATACGGAGTGTACGCCGGAAAAGCGTGGCCAGCATCAAAAGAGCGTCTGCGTCGCGGGGATTCCGTTTCAGGAGCATATTCAAACAACATTCCGTCTCGAACCAGTTTCCTTGAAGATAGTGCATTTGAGCGTCATGGAAGATGTCTTTTTCCGGAGGCGGAACCTGATGACGTTTGCGAATTTTCCGTTCGATTTTTGAGGACATTACCGAAAGAGCCAGCCATGTCAGGCCGTAAGCCACATAGGAGGCTTTTTGCATTTTGGGGGGCAGTAAACCGGTCCAGTGAACATGTACAAGAATCATGGCACATGAAATCAGGCTGAACATGAGCGCAATCGTCAGAAATGACCACTGTCCGTAGCGGACGATTCCCCGGGCACCAGGCCAAAAAAAGAACGGATTCATCAAAATTTGATAGACGTTACTGGAATAAACAGTAGAAACCGCCTCATTTTACGAATTTTGAACCATCCCGTCAACCGTAATTTGGCAAAACCGCGAAAATACGGAATTCCTGACTCGAATGAAAATTGGGAATTTTTTGAAAAAGGGTTGTTCATTTGGACCGCAGTTTATTACAATAGGGAAGTGGTCAAATGTAAAAATCCAACGAAAACCTGTTTGCTGATGAATTCCATTCCTGTTTCCGTTTTTCTCGACTGTCTGCGCCGCAGCGAATTGGTGGAGGATTCGCAGCTTGGTGAGATTCTTCCCCAAATCCGGGAGGAACTGGGGCCGGAAAAGCAGGACGACTCCGAAGCGGTGGGGAACGCTCTTGTGACACACGGGTTGATTACGCCGTGGCATTTGCGGCAGTTGCTGAAAAAACGGTACAAGGGATTTTTTCTCCGTCAGTATAAAATTTTATCGCATCTCGGAACCGGCGGGATGAGTACCGTTTATCTGGCGGAACACACCATGATGCACCGTCAGGCGGCAATCAAGGTTTTGCCGAAAAAAAAGCTGGAAAAGTCGATTTACCTTGACCGGTTTGTCCGTGAGGCTCAGGCGATTGCGTCGCTCGACCATCCCAACATTATCCGGGCTTACGACATTGACCGGGAAAACCACATCCATTACATTGTGATGGAGTATTTCAAAGGCCGTAATCTTCAGGAGGTCGTGGACAAAGACGGCGTTCTCGCGTATGAAACGGCGGCGGATTATGTGCGTCAGGCGGCGTTGGCACTGGAGTACGCTCATCAAATCGGCGTTGTGCATCGTGATGTCAAACCGGGGAATTTGCTGGTCAATCATGAGGGGCTTGTCAAAGTCCTCGACCTCGGGCTGGCTCTGCTGGACGAAGGAATGTTCGACGGAAAACTCACCGAAATTCAGGAGGACCGTATTCTGGGGACGGCGGATTATCTCGCGCCGGAACAGGGAATCGACAGTCATCAGGTTGATGCCCGAGCGGATATTTACGGACTCGGATGCGTGTTGTACTTTTGTCTGACCGGTCACGCCCCGTTTCCTGAAGGGGGCGTCGCACAAAAGCTGCTCGACCATCAGCATAAGGAGCCGGCTCCGATTTTCAGGGAGCGTCCTGATGCTCCGGAAGACCTTGTCCGGCTTTGTCAGAAGATGATGTCCAAAAAACGGGAAGACCGTCAGCAGTCGGCGATGGAAGTGGTCGCGGATCTGCAAAACTGGCTTATTACCCATGGTTTTGCGGACAAAAACACCTTTCCGTCGACCGAAACGTTTCGGGCCGTTCCGGCGACACTGGGAGCCGTGCCGATCGCGTCTCAAGCGGAGCGGCTGAAGAAACTCGCGCAATCGGACCCGTGGGCGATTGATTTGGACGACACCGAAAGCGGCAGTGACATGATCCGAATCGGTGACGAATCACGGGCGGGACTGCTGAGCGGAACCGATTCAGCGTCTTCCGGCATGACGCGATGGGGAGAGAGTCCGGACGAGGAAAAGATTCTCACATCGTCCAAGTCGAACGCTTTTGATCCCTTGCGTATTGCGCTTCATGAAATCGGGTATTCCGACACGGAAAAAACAGAAGCCACAAAGGAGCTCAAACCGTCTCAAACCCCGGAGATTCCTCCGGACACGCCGTCTCTTTTGCCGGCGGAACACTCCGGGCGGAAAATCCGCGAAGACAAAACGGCTGACGCCGAAACCGCCGTCCCGTTTGTGCCGTCCCTTCCGCCCTGGTATAAACTTGTTCCGCTTTGGTTTTGGTGCGTCTTTGCCGGTACGGTGTTTACGGCGATTTTTCTTACCGGCGTCCTCGCCGCTTTGCTGACACGGACAAGATAAAATCCGGGAAAGAATCCCATCCTCAGCGGGAATAATAGAGCCGGACCGTGACAGGCATCCCTTGCCGAAGGCCGTCATCCGGGGCGTCTGCAATGATTCGGACACGATACACCAGGTCGGTCCGCAGCTTCGGCGTCTCGACATTTTTCGGCGTGAATTCCGCTTCCGGCGAAATGAATCCGACCTGACCGGTATAGATTTTGTTACGGTTGGAGTCGGTCATGATTTCCGCTTTCATGCCTTCCGGCACTTTCCCGATATCCGGCTCCGGGACGTAAACATAAATCCAGACCGCATCCTTCAGGGAAAGCGTGACAATGGTCTGTCCTGTTTGAACCACCGCCCCCGGTTCTTCGACGCGGGTAAGAAGCACCCCGTCATTAGGGGAAATCAGTTCCGTGTCATTCAGAGCCGTTTGCATTTTATCACGATTCCCTTTCGCCTCGGCAAGCTGAGCTTTGGCCGCTGCGACCTCCTCTTTGCGGAACCCTTCCTCAAGAAGCCGGAGTGTCTCCTCCGCGTGTTTTTTTCGAGCCGCGGCCACATCCCGCTGTGACAGCGACGTTTCATATTCATATTTTGTCACGGCGTTTCTCTTAATCAGTTTTTCCGCCCGTTCCAACTCCGCCTCCATGAATTTGAGGTTGGCACGACATTCTTCCAGGACCGCCTTTGCCTGTTCGATTTCCTGAGGTCTTGTCCCGTTTTCAAAACGCTCGCAATTGGCTTCGGCCTGTTTCACTTGGGCTTCGGCGACCGCAAGATTGTCCAGATACGGCTTTTGGTCAAGTTTTGCGATCACCGTTCCTTTGGGAATACGGTCGCCTTCCTCGCAGAAGATCGCGTCGATTCGTCCCGCGACCCGAAACCCAAGATGAACACGGCGAATTTCGACATTTCCGTAAAGGAGCATGGATTCCTTTTGCCGTGCTTCCTGCTTTTGATACCAACCTTGAGAGACCCAAAAAACAGAAACCGCCGCGAGAAGCAGAAGTATTAATCCAATGATTTTTTTCACAGCCGCATCCCAGACCTCTTCGAGTTTAAGCAGAATTTCCGACCCTTTTGACAAATTTAGCTTATTTTTTGACAAATGGAGCTTATTTATTGTGAGGAATTTCCATGAAAAGTCAATCCTTCCGACCAACGCAAGGGCGTTGGATCCCGGATGGGACTGCCGTCCCGAGAGCCACGAACCCGCTCGCGTTGCTCACTGGTATTGGCAAGCGGAACAAAAAAGGGAAGCGGTTGGAAAGATTATCCACTGGAAGCCGA
>JAISQK010000041.1 GCA_031274255.1 Planctomycetaceae bacterium
CCTTAGAAAGTTTGCTGGTGATTTTAGGTTTAATCGGTGCAACAACCACAGAAACAGGATTGAAAGTAAAAGCAGTTCTTGACGAGACACAATATGAAACAGGAATAAAAATTAGCGACGAGGAACTGGCAAAATGCAATATAACAAGAAGTGGTTTTCATAGTGAATGGAACTATTGCATTCAACCTAATTGTTAGGTTTATTTGTTGACGGCTCCTTACGGAAGCTTGCTTGCCAGTCTTTATTATAAAAGACAGGCTGAACCGCTTCCTTCCGAAAGCTAAAAAAAAGAGAACAGGCACAACCCCTTGCCGTGCCGTCCCTGCGTGCTAAAATAAACGGACCTGTCGGGGACTTGCCCCCGAAGCATCATGCCTGCCTTGCGGCACAGATCCGGAAGTTCATCAAATGCCGTACAGCCAATGCAGTACGGTTTCGAGAACCTCTTCCGCTTTTTCAAGTGCCGCGGCAAGCACGTTTAAGATATGTTTCATCTTAAACTCCTTCAGATAGACACGGTTCAGCGGGGATGATAAAGTACGGCTTTATCACCAAACGTCTTCCTGACGTCCGCCCCGTGCCGCCGGGCTTCCGCCCCCGACAGGCTTTTTTAGAAGGTTTGTTTCCTCTCCAAACCAAATAAACTAACCCTTTTCTCAAGGGTATATAACACGGAAACCGCTTCTTTTTAGCCCGGAAGGCCGCTTTCCGCCGCCGTGTTACCAGTTAGGGGAGATGTTTCCGCGGATGACTAAGGTACTGTTGAACGCCCCTTGCGAAGTGCGGTGCAGCAGCATGCTGCCTTCGGCCTTCAGTGGAAAACGTTTTCTAACTGATGGCGAACCGAACGCAGTGAGCGTGAGCCTACAGGGGGGCAGCGGCCTACCGCTGCCCGCCGGAGGCATTCCATTCCTATCCGAAGGGAGAAATTTTTCATAAGATGGGATTCTATTAATAGGAAACGGTTCTCATCAATATTCCTGTTTCTCTCTTAATAGGAGAAGGAATGGATTAAGGGACTAAAGGGATGCTGTTCAGAGTAAGCGAAATCCAATATAATAGACCTTTCATTCCTCAGGACATTGATAGGATGCCTTCGGCGACCAACGCAAGGGCGTTGGATCCCTGCCGCGAGCCGCGGCGGGCGGTTTGCCTCCCGGCACTTTCGTGCGATCGGCGTCAGTTGGAAAAATTTCTCCAACAGAAGCCGAAGGCATACTGCGATGCAACAGCATGTTGCCGTGCCACGTTGCCGCTTCCTGAGGGAGATAAAATAGAGATAACGTATTATGACAACTCACTTTCGTATCAAGATTTTCCTGTTAACGGTTTTCCTGTTCCACCTCGGGACGGCCGGCTGCCGGAAAACGAAGAAACCCGAACTGGAGATTCTCGTTCCGGCGTCCCTGGCCCGCGTCGCGGAGGAGTTGGGGACCGTCTTCGAGAGTAACTACAGAATCGCCGTTCACATCAGAGAGGTTGAGTTTTCTTCGCTGAATTGCGAATCGGAAGGCGGTGTCCACGGCGACCTTCTTTTGTGCGACCATCCCGACCTGGGACGTGTTCTTACCAATCAAGGCTGTGTGAGCCGGTCGATACCGGTCTGCTGCACTCTGCCTGTGGTCGTTTTACTGAAGGAGAGCCGTTATCAAATGCAGGACATCGAAGAGATGCCGGAACATCCTGAGCTGACGCTTTCCGTTCCGAAAGATTCCGCCGTCCTGCGAAAGATTGCCGAAAGCGTCCTGCCGGAGGAAACCCGGTTCGTCGTGGACGCCGATTTTCAGATGTCCCCCGCGGATTTTCTGCGGCAGTCGAAAACCGATGCGCTCGTGACATGGGAATTTCTCGCGGAAAACGAAAAAGATGACTTGCAAATCCTCCGCTTTCCCGCGAATTTCCATGCGATTCCTGTTGAGACGCATGTTCTCACCTCGTGTCAAAATGTTCAAAGCTGCCGGCTTTTCATCGAACTTCTGACTTCCAAAACAGGAACGGAAATCTTCAAAAAACACTGCTTCCGCGTCTTTTCAAAATAGTTGAAAGCCGGATGTCATGGTTTCTCTGTTTGATTTTCAGACAATCAAACGGGACATTTACGAGGAGAGGATTTCGTGTATACTGTTCGGATTGGTTTTCCTGACTCAAGAGCAACATCAGCATGATACCGGTTTTTTCGATGAAATCACGCAGCACCACCATTCTCACCGTCCGCAAAGAGGACTCGGTTGCCATCGGAGGCGACGGACAGGTCACACTCGGCGACTCCATTATGAAAGCGGACGCCAACAAAATACGCAAACTCCTTGACGGCAAAGTCATTACAGGCTTCGCGGGCTCCACGGCCGATGCGTTTTCCCTGTTGGAGCGTTTCGAGTCCAAGTTGAAAGATTATCCCTCGAATGTCGCCCGCGCCGCAACGGAATTGGCCAAAGAATGGCGTACCGACCGTATTTTACGGCGTCTTGAGGCCATGATGATTGTGATCGACGAAAAACAAACCTTCCTTCTTTCCGGCAACGGCGACGTCATTCAACCGACGGACGGCGTCTTAGCCATCGGTTCCGGAGGAAATTACGCGATGGCGGCGGCCAAAGCCCTCCTCAAAAAAACCAATCTCTCCGCGAAAGAAATTGTGCAGGAATCGCTCGTCGTCGCATCGGAAATCGACATTTACACTAATGGTAACATTATTCTGGAGGAATTACTGTGCAAGAAATGACACCTCGGCAGATTGTTCAGGAACTTGACCATTTTATTGTGGGACAGACGAATGCCAAACGTTCGGTGGCCGTCGCGGTACGGAATCGTTGGCGGCGTCAAAATGTCGATTCTGAAATCAAAAATGAAATCGCCCCTAAAAATATCATGATGATCGGCCCGACAGGTGTCGGTAAAACGGAAATCGCCCGACGCCTGGCCGCGCTGACGGGGGCCCCGTTCATCAAGGTTGAAGCCACAAAGTACACAGAGGTCGGATATTACGGCCGTGATGTCGAAAGTATGATTCGTGAGTTGGTCGAAAACGCGATCGGACTCGTCCGCGCAAAAGAACGGGAAAAAGTCAAAACCCAGGCGGAAGACCGTGTGACGGAACGGCTGGTGGATTTGCTCCTTCCGCCGCTGCCGTCGTCGGGGTTTTCCTCGCGTCAGATGGATTCGGACATTGATACCGACAGTAACGATTCTGATGAGGCGATCGTACGGCGGGAACGGAACCGTGACAAAATGCGTCAGATGCTCCTCAAGGGGGAATTTGAAAACCGCACCGTTTCCATCAATGTGGAACAGAAAACTTCGGGAATGCCGATGATGATGGGAATCGGAATCGACTCCATGGACACCAACATTCAGGACATGCTCGACAAAATCATGCCCAAACGGAGTCACCGTCGCGAAATGACGGTCAAAGAGGCGAGAAAACACCTTTTTGAGGAGGAGTGCGACAATCTGATCAACAAAGACAAAGTTGACGAAGAAGCGATCGCGCTGGCGGAAAATCTCGGCATTATCTTCATTGACGAATTGGATAAAGTGGTTTCCAGTGAAAAAACGAGCGGGGCTGACGTTTCCCGGCAGGGCGTCCAGCGGGATTTGCTCCCCATCGTGGAAGGAACAACCATTCAAACGAGATATGGTTACGTTTCGACCGACCATATCCTCTTCATCGCCGCCGGAGCGTTCCACAAGTCGAAGCCGAGCGATTTGATGCCGGAACTTCAGGGACGCTTTCCGATTCGCGTGGAACTTCAAGACCTGACCCGTGACGATTTCATCCGTATTTTGACAGAGCCGACCGGTTCGCTGACCAAACAGTACACCGCACTGATGAAGACGGAAGGAATCGAAATCGTGTTTGAAAAGGAAGCGGTCGAAAAACTGGCCGGCTACGCATTTGAAGTGAATCAGACACAGCAAAACATCGGAGCAAGACGTCTCGCCACGATTATGGAGCGGCTTCTGGAGGAATTGAGTTTCGAGGCTCCTGACATGAAGACAGGACGTGTTGTCATCAATGCGGCGTATGTCACCGAACGTCTGGAGGCGGTTTCCCAGGACGAAGACCTCAGCCGTTTCATCCTGTAGAATGAGGGAGCATTGGTCCGTGCCGGGTTTCCCCTGTCGGACATCCCGGAACTTGTCTCCGTCACGGTGTTCCTTTTGGAATCCTCGACCCGGCTTCGGAACGGGTTGTTATTTTTCTCTGAAAACCAACAGGTGCCATGGAATCAAAATCTGACATTAATTTTGACATTAATAACGCCGTTGCTGCGACAGGAAACAGAGCGGTCCGTACCCCGATGCCGGAACAGCCTCCGAAGATTCGGGCGAAAAACTTCAAAGAGGTGCCGCTCGGTTACACTCATGAAATGGCCGCCGCGGAGGCGGCCCGCTGTCTTCAGTGCAAGCGTCCGTTTTGTATGCAGGGATGTCCGGTGAATGTGGAAATTCCCGCGTTTCTCAAGCTGATGACGGAAGGCAAGTTCGCGGAAGCCGCTCGAAAAGTGAAGGAAAACAACACACTTCCGGCGGTCTGCGGACGTGTTTGTCCCCAGGAATCGCAGTGCGAGTCGAAATGTGTCCTCGGCCGGAAGTTCGAGCCGGTGGCGATAGGCCGTTGTGAACGGTTTGCGGCGGACTACGAACGGAATAACAACCTGACCGTGATTCCGCAAAAACTTCCGCCGAACGGGAGGAAAATTGCCGTCGTGGGAGCAGGGCCTTCCGGTCTGACCGCCGCGGGCGATCTTGTGCTGCTCGGCTACGATGTCACCATTTTCGAAGCGTTTCACCGCCCCGGCGGAGTGTTGATGTACGGCATTCCCGAATTTCGGCTTCCGAAGGAAATCGTCGAGAGTGAAGTCCGCCATCTCTGTCAGCTTGGAGTGCATCTTGAGCTGAACCAATTGGTCGGTAAAGCGGTCACCGTGGATGAAATACTCGGTGAAGAAGGATTTGACGCCGTGTTTATCGGTGTCGGAGCGGGATTGCCTTCCTTTCTGAACATTCCCGGTGAAGACCTCGGCGGTATCTATTCGGCGAACGAATATCTCACACGGAGCAATCTCATGCGGGCGTATGAGTTCCCGAAATACGACACACCGGTGGTTCGCGGCAGAATTGTTTCGGTTGTCGGCGGAGGGAACGTTGCAATGGACGCCGCCCGGACAGCTCTGCGGCTCGGTGCGGACACGGTGCGGATTGTCTACCGGCGTTCCCGGACGGAACTTCCCGCGAGACTTGAGGAAATTCACCACGCCGAAGAAGAGGGAATCGAATTTCTTTTTCTGACCAATCCGGTCGCGTGTCTCGGCAGCGAGCGGAAAATGGTCCGGCAATTGCAGTGTGTGCGGATGGAACTCGGCAGTCCGGGGACAGACGGTCGGCGCCGTGTGACAGCAATCCCCGGTTCCGATTTCCTGCTCGACACGGACCTGATGATCGTCGCGGCGGGAGGAAGTGCGAATCCGGTTTTGACGAAAAACACGGACGGACTGGAACTCGACAAAAGAGGTTACATTGTGTGCGGCGGCACAGGCCGGACGAAAAAGGAACGTGTCTGGGCGGGAGGAGACATCGTGACGGGAGCTGCGACGGTCATTAAGGCCATGGGAGCCGGAAAAACCGCCGCCCAAGACATCCATCGTTACCTGTCTGACGATGCTCCGGTGTGGTGAGCAGCGCGGTGATTTCCAATAAAGTACGTCGTCATCTTGCAAAGACAAGACTCAAGTGAGCGCGGCCTCCCTTGCTGTCAGGATTGTGGAGGAGGTCGTTGTGAAGCTGCCAGCCGTAATCAAACCGGATATTGAAACACGGTGCCAGACTGTACGTGAAGCCTGCTCCGACACTGTCAATGTAGCCTTGATCGAAGTAGCCTCCGGTGGCGTGATTGTTCCAGCCGATTCCATGATCGTAAAACACGCGGGCGGAAAACTGATCCGGGTCTTTCACTCCCAAGCGACGGTGCAGTCCGAGTGACTTGGGGGCCGTCTGGATTTCCGCCGTCATGAGTAAAGCGTTGTCCGCGGACAATGCGTAAGTGTCGTATCCGCGGACACTGCCGTAACCGCCAAGACCGAACATTTCCGAGGGAAGCAGGTTTTGACTGGCGGCCTGACCTTCCATTTTGAGGTAGGTTTTGAGGCACTTTCCCAAATCATGGGAGTTTTCGAGTTTCAGGTTGCCGTAACAATACCGGGACACGGCATCCGGACGGTAAACATCAAAAGTCCCGTTATTATTTCCCGAGGAAAAACGGCCGGGACTGACGTAAAAGTTTCCTGACAGCGACCACAAACTTCCGGGCGAATAAAAGAGTGCGTTGTAACCGACCGCAATTTGTGCGACATCCGCGACAGGATAACGGAATTGCGGCAGATTCGGAATCCCGAAATCCAACGTGCTGTTCATCGTTTTGTACTGCAAACCGGCACTGACACGGTGTTCAAACCATGTCTTCCTGTCCCAGAAGTGAGTTCTCAGTTTCTTGTCGTAAATGAAACCCGCTTCGCCGTAGTAACCGCCGTACCGGATTCCCGAATCTTCCGGGTTTGTCGTGGCGTAACTTCCGTACAGGATGAGTTTGTCATGATTTTTGAATGGGATGACATAAACCCCGGAATGCGAAAGGAGGTCTTCAAAATTCGGACTTGCCGTGAGTTGGTAGGACGCGGTATGGTCCCGTCCGAACGCATTTCCCCAGACGGCGCCGAACTTGATACGTTCGAGACTTGTCAAACGGCTTCCGGTGTCGTCGTACCCTAAGTAAAACTGCCAGGGAAAACGATCCTTGACCTTGAAATTCACATCCGTCTGGCCGTAATTCTCTCCGGGAGCCAACTCCACATTGACACGGCGGAACGGACTCTCGTTAAGCCATCGCAGTTCTTCAAGAACATGCTGTTCCGAAATTTTCTGTCCCCGCGGAAGACGGACATAATCCGCAAGAACATCCGATTGGAAATACTTTCCGCCCTGCACTGCGGCCTTTCCGAGTTTCGCCTCGACCACCACAACATAGACGACTCCGCCGGCAATATCCTGTTCGGGAATGCTGACATCAACGACAGGATAGTCGGTTGTGCGGTAATACGTGATGATGTCGCGGGCCAGAGAGTTCAGCATGGCCATGCTGATCGGCTTATACATGTATTTGTTGATTTTGTTTCGAAACGCCGGATCATCAAGCATGCTCAGAGCCGGACTGTCGATATTGATTCCGCGGCGGTCCGGTGTGGGCGAAATGATCAGATTCTGATTGTCGACAAGAATGATTCCGCGAAGTTCCTGAACAAGGATGTCGTTGCTTCCCGATGCCGGTTCAGGTTCTTTCGGCAACGTAAACTCTCCGACATTTCCATGCGGTGTGATCGGCTGATAACGAAGCTCCTGACCGTAAACATCCGTAATAACAGGGGCGTGGCTGAACGAGCATAATACAAGACCTGCAAGAGCCGCGTGCAGCCGGTGAACAAATCTTTTTTTGAAAATCCGTTTTCTACAATCGCTGATAATCCTTGCCAGCATTCGGCATAGTATTGTAGAGGGCATGGTGTGTCTTCTAAAAGGGGAGAAAGGGTTCCTGATAAACATTGTCAATAAAACACGTTCAGGCAATTTTGAACATGTCTCCGGATACTCAAGTTGGTGCAATTGCCGGAAGCGGATAAGACTCGAAATGGAATGACCCGCATTTATCACTATCGCCCGGAAACGTAAAATTGATGAATGCGAAATGGAGCGGCTTGAGTAAAACTCTTGATTTTTTTCTGCCGTACAGAGTATTCCAACGATAAGACCGGTCATGTCAATCAATGGAATTATGCGGGCTTCCTGCTTCCTCAAAGTCAGTCATTCCCGGTCAGGTGCCGGTCTGAAGGAGCATGCCCTGAACTTGCCGGAATCACACCAAGTTCTCCCGGCATGCCGGGAAGTATGCTGCTTTACCGTCTTCGTGTCGGTCCCCTTGAGGGTCCCCCAAGTATCCCGGATAAGACGCAGGCTCCAATGAGTATACCCTTCGGGGGTAGGGGAACAGACCAAGGCGACCAGTCTTGCCTCATCTTCCCCCTGTCGCCCGCGGTCGGTGTCCCCCCGGAGTTTCCCTTCCAGGGACGCTTCAAATCCTTCTTCGACAAATCGCTGTCGCAGATTTTCTCTTCCCCGACGGTGCATTCCTACCCGTTCCGCTAACACTTCATCGGTCAGCTGTTCATCGGCAAGCAAGAGGGCTTGGACCCGCTTCCGCTTCTGGGCACTGTGTTTGCCCCGGTTGCGGATGTCTTCCAGCAACTTCCGCTCTGCCGCGGTCAAAGTTACCAGATATTTCTTGGGCATCGCTTTCCTCACAAACTTGGATACTATGATTCCTCCTGACTGGGAGACGACGACTGCTATTTTAACATGGCTCTTGACTAGTATCTCGTAACACATCTTAATGTAAGTCTATGAGATACAAGCGTTTAAGTGCTAAAAAAGTTGAACTGGTTTTACGTTGCTTTTGCGAGGACCTGACCGCGACGGCAACAGCGTCGATTTCAGGGGTGAACCGGAACACGGTGAACTCCTATTTCCGGCAGTCTTTGAAAGAAAGTCCGTTGGAAACCGGTGAGTTTGAACTTGACGAATCGTACTTCGGTGCGAAGCGTGTTCGCGGCAAGCAAGGACGCGGTGTTCGGTCTTCTTAAACGGGAAGGCAAGGTGTTTGTGACGGTTGTTCCTCATTGTTCCAAAGAGGCTTTGATGCCTATTATTCAGGGAAAAATCCTTGAACCACACCGATGGCTGGAGAGCTTACGACGGGTTGATTTTGAACGGTTACGATCACTATCGGGTGTTCCATCATGAGAATGAATTTGTAAGGGGAAAGTCGCATGTCAATGGAATGGAAGCGTTTTGGAGTCATGTCAAAAAACGTCTTGCCAAGTTCAACGGCTGTTCTTCTCAAACCTTCATTCTCCATTGAAAGGAAACGGAATTCAGGTACAATCCTCGCGAGGAAAACCTCTTGAACATCGTCAAAAATCTGATAAAATAACCAGAGATGTTAGGCAAGAGCCATAGATTATTATCAGTTTTCGGGCAGACACTATATAGGCACCCTCCCAGGAACGAAAACATCCGGATATCTTTTGTTGCAGTTTGGGTATCCGTATATCCCGTTCCGCCTGATTATTCGTAAACGGTACGCGTCCTTGTCGGTCATGAACCTTAGGAACTGTCTGAAATTAAAATTAACAAGTTATACTGGATTGCGACGAATGGTATAGTTCCATTCTCCGTGGAATTCGCATTTCAGGATATTGATTGATTCGAATTCTTTATCCGAAACGACAATGCCCCCTTTATATTCGTTTTCGTCCAACACGCAACGAATGGAGAGTCTTTTTCGGTTTTTGTTGCACCGATTAAGTTGACGATGATCGAGGCACTGATCAGCGGAATACCTTGCCAATTTTTGAAGCTCGAGTTTCCAAAGTCGATTTTGACTTCCGTTACTTCCGCCGCCATCCGCGGTAAGGACAATTTTTTCGGAATGGGAATATTCTAAAATTCCCTCGGCATACCACCATCTTCTGATTGATTCGACCGCAAATGCCGCCGTATCAGAGCTTAATCCGACATTCACAAACCCTTGATTTTTGTAAATATGATACACCCCAAACGGTGTCGCTTTCCCGGGTTCTTT
Source organism: Planctomycetaceae bacterium (assembly GCA_031274255.1). Taxonomy (GTDB): domain Bacteria; phylum Planctomycetota; class Planctomycetia; order Pirellulales; family Thermoguttaceae; genus WRMR01. Next base: position 9,692 of record JAISQK010000041.1, read on the forward strand.
GATAGGAAAATC
>JAISQK010000064.1 GCA_031274255.1 Planctomycetaceae bacterium
AGGTTTGAGAACTTGGTGTTTGAGAGCTGTAAGAAGGTTTGAAAGCTCTGGGAAGGTTCATAAGTCAACGGAGTGCGGGGAGGAAACGAAAATCCCTGCACTCCGTTTTTCTTGAAGCGTGCCGCCAACGTAGCCGGGAAGCCCCGGCGCCAACGTAGCACGTTGGATCGCAGCCGCGAGCCGCGGCGGGCAGTCGCCTCATGGTCACTGCGTTCCATTCGGCCTCCAGTAGAGAATCTTTCCTACTGTTTCTCGTTGTTTCACTCACCAAATACCAGCGACCATCGGGAGCGGGTCATTGCTTCGGAGCGGCAGCTCCATCCGGGGTGCAGCGTCCGCACGCTGCCGTTGGTCAGAATGAGCCGGTGCCGGTGTCATAAAAATCGTCTCCGCCGCTGAAAGAGGTGAACTCGTCATAGCCGTCGGTGTCTTTGGCAAGGTTGTTGAATAACGTGTACTCTCCTTGCCATTGCAGTTTGATGTCGCCGACCGGACCGTTACGCTGCTTGGCAATCATGATTTCCGCCTGACCGACGATTCCCATTTCTTCGGCCTCTTCTTTTTTATGGTAGTACTCTTCACGATGCACAAACATCACAACATCGGCGTCCTGCTCAATCGCACCGGACTCCCGAAGATGACTCAGCCGCGGACGGTTGTCTTTCATGGTTTCCGCCATCCGGTTAAGCTGCGCAAGACAAAGCACCGGCACCTCCAGCTCACGGGCAAGACCCTTCAGACGCCGGGCGATCTTGGCCACCTGTTCCTGACGCGGATCGTAAGAATTGTCCGGCTCTATCAATCCCAGGTAGTCAATCACAATCAGCCCAAGTCCTTGCTGACGTTTCATGCGTCTTGCAATGGCACTGATTTCCGTCACCGTCAGACTCGGCGAATCGTTAATCGCCAGCGGGGAATTGTCCATTTCGCTTGACGCCCGTGTGAGGGCCTGCCGCTCTGCCGCGGAAAGATAGTTTCCCCGAAGTTTGTGAGCATCAATACGTCCGCGGCAGCAAAGCATACGCTGGGCGAGTTCAATACGTCCCATTTCCAGGCTGAAAATCACCGTCGGCACTTTCAAATCCACCGCAACATGGTCGGCGATGTTGGTGGCGAACGCCGTTTTTCCCATACTCGGGCGAGCCGCGAGAATCAAAAGTTCCGACGGATGAAAACCGCCGGTCATGTCGTCAAGGTCGGTGAATCCGGTGGAAACGCCGTCCGCGCCGCCGTGTTCCATGCGGGCGTCAATCAACCGGAATGTCTCCATCAACACGTCGTGAATGGCATAAACCTGATTGGACGCTCTCGCGTTATTAATGGCAAAGATTCGCTCCTCCGCCCGGCTGACCAGTTCACGCGGCGTATACTCCGGCTCATAAGCGTCGTGCAAAATGGACGCCGTGGTGTGAATCAGCTCCCGCAAAATAGCCTTGTCGCGGACGATTTTGGCGTAATGCTCCGTGTGAGCGGTGACGTAAACCGCACTCATCAGCTCGCCGATATACGCTTCTCCGCCGACATTTTCAAATTCTCCGGCACTCTTCAAATGCTCGACCAACAGTGTCAGATCAATTCCGCCGCCGCTGGAGTGCATCTCCAGCAAATGACCATAAATTTTGCGGTTCGCCTCGGAATAAAAATCCGACGGCCTCACAATGGTGGAAACATCATCGCTGACATGCGGGTCAAGCAGAATCGCTCCGATCACGCCCCGCTCCGCCTCAAGGTTGTTCGGCGGCAAACGGTCGAACATGTTCAGTTCCTGCTGCTGTTTCGGAGGATCGATTTTTCGTTTAATTGTTTTGGCCATATGAAATTGAAGTCATGACGTAATGAACACACTTTTATCCAGAAAGAATTGGATTCCGTCTCTTTTTGTCTTTTAACGATTCCTGTCAATATAATCATCAACAGTGCAGTTACAGGCCATGATTTTTCCTGCGAGACGAACCGCAAGAAATTCCGTGACGCAATTTCCATTCTGAAACGGGGCGACTTCCACAATATCCGCACCCACAACGTGTTTCGCCTGGGAGACTTCCTCGATAATCCGCGTTGCCTGCCGCCAAGTCATCCCGCCGGGTTCGGGGGTTCCGGTCGCCGGAGCGTAAGCCGGATCAAGAGCGTCAATGTCGAACGTGATGTAAACATTTTTTGACAGACGCTCAAGAATCTTACTCATCGCCCATCGAAAACCACTTTCGGATTCAAGCGTCGATACGGTGATCATACGGTCGATGTGGTCGGTGCATTCTTCGTATTCCTCCAAACTAAAACTCCGGATTCCAACTTGTACGATATTCTGCGTGCTCTCCAACACCCGACGCATCGTGCAAGCGTGAGAGAATCTTGAGCCTTGATAAGAGTCTCGCAAATCGGCATGAGCATCAAACTGCAAAACGCTTAAATCGGGATAAGATTCCGTTGCGGCCTTGACAATCGGAGGGGTGATACTGTGTTCTCCTCCCAAAATGAGAGGAAATTTCCCTGGTTGGAAAAGCGAACGGGTTCCCTGATAGACCAATTCCATTTCTTCTTCCGGCGTTTGGCCTGTGGGAAGCGGTTCGAGCGTCACGATTCCGGCGCGGGGAAACTCAATAAAAAGCTCCTCGTCAAAGTGTTCCATCTGATTGGAGACAGCCAAAATCGCCTCCGGTCCGCGTAATGTTCCGTGCAAAAAACAAACCGTTCCTTCATAAGGAACCGGAAGCACAAAAAATTTCGCGGTCTCCGGATGAGTATAAATCGGTTCAAGATTCAAAAAAGTCTGTTTCATAACACAAATCCTCCATATTAACGCAATTTCACCATTTTAATGCCCGTGACGCGGAATCAGTGGATGACGATGTAGTATAAAGGAGAGAACATCCCCCGGCAACAGGGGAGAAAATTTAACGGATTCCGCGAGAAAGGGCGGAATCGCAAATGCTGATGATTTCCAGAAGTTGCGAAGCAAATCGTTCAAAAGTCCGCTTGTTCATTGAGGCAGAATGAGATGTTTGAAAACCAATGGAGTCCTGACGAAATTCGTTTTATGATGAATGCAATGTGCTTTTGTGAAAATAGATAAAATAAAAACCTCCTTATCTTCTCATTATGTTTTCTCACAAAAAATGCAATAAATCAATACAAATAAAAATCAGTTTAAGGGCACTTCGAAAATCGTGTGAGTTTCATGAACCCCAAAAGGGGAGAAATTCGAGATGCCCTTAATCAGCGGTTCAGACATTTGCCGTTTACTTTTTCCCCTTCGGCGAATAGGGTTCAACCGTGACGTCGAATTTGTTGCCGGGGACGGGAATCTCAACCGTCAAACCGGATGTCGTGCCGTGACGATATTTTTCGGCGACCAGCGATTCCGGTAACATCATGCCGCCGGCTTTATCCGGCACCATTTTATCCGCAACAATAGAAACGCGGTAGATTCCTTTCGGAATCCCGTCGCCTTCTTTCACGGAACCGACCACATACGTTCCATCTTCTTTCAGTTCTCCGCGTGCCATAAACGTGTCCGTTTCAAAATAAATCTCGCCGACAGTCAGCGGAGTCCCGTCCGTGAACGTCACTTTACCGCCAAGTCCGACGTTACCATTGCCGCAACCGGTTGCCGATAAAACCAATGCCGACAACAGGCCAAAAAAGAAACAGGTTTTCATATTTTATTGTCCTCTTGTTTGTCTCTGTTAAATCTGTAAATCTGCATATCCGCGTACGGAATTAAGGCACGCGGATAACGCAGAGATGTCTGATTTTTACCGTTTTGTTCATTTACGGCAGCGAAACGGTTGCGCCGTCTTCCACACGGACCAAACTTTCAAGTGTTGCTGCCGGAATTGTTACAGCAAGAGATTGCACCGAACCATCCCCCATCAGAAAGTGACAGACGCCGGAATGCCAGCTTCCGAAGGCATAATTAGAGGCGGGATTCTGATTATCCGCCGTGTAATCGTTCGGTCCTCTGGCAATCGGACGAGGAGAACCGGCCCGCCAACCGCGTGCTTGCGAAATGCGGGCGTAGGCGGATACAGCAATGAAAGAACAATCGGAACGATCTCTGTCGTCTTGTCCGCTTTGCCCAATACGATTTTTGGGAATATGTTTTTCCCCGATCAAAACAGTGTTACTCGTTCCGTCCAGCAGCCATGAAAAGGAATCACGGGGAGTCCATGTCCGTTTTTGTCCGGCGGTTGCCAGTTTCGCAGTACGAATTGCTCCTTTATAATTACCGGGAATATCGTAAACGGCTGTGCTGGTACTTTCGGTACTATGCCATTCCCACCAGGCCGCATGACCATTAAGAATTACGGGAAATGCGTAATCGCAAATCGGTCCGCCGGTCAGGTGCGTTGCATCGCTGTACGACGATGTCGCAAGTTGACTTCCGCTGTTACGCCGCGACGGACATCGGTAAATCGGCACGGAACCAAGCTGTTCCTGAAATCCGGGGTCACTTGTCGGCAAGGCATTCCACCACGTACTGTTGTAATCCGTTCCTGCGATGTTCCCGCCGCTCGTGTCAAAGGAACAAAGTTTGTCATACATCGGTTGTTGTTCGATGTACGGAAACAGCAGCACCCAAAATGTTGGGGAAGCATTTTCGGACACGCAAGCCGGTGTAATTCCTTCCCGTGTGTCATGAAAGTTGTGAACTCCCAAACCGATTTGTTTCAGATGATTGGTACACTGCATTCGTCTTGCCGCTTCGCGGGCGGCCTGAACTGCGGGTAACAAGAGTGCAATCAAAATCCCGATGATTGCAATCACCACAAGAAGCTCCACAAGGGTAAAACCGGATTGAGTCGTGGATTCGGAACGGACAAAAGAATCTTTGACATTGTTTGCAGCACTTTTCGTATCGGCAGTATTTCCCTCTGCAGCATTGGCCTCTGCAATACGAGAATCGATACAGACTACCCCCCCCCCCCATCTTGACATTTGGGACACGACAATAGTTTTTTCATAAAAACCTCTCTTCACAAATTCAAATTGATTGAAAAATCGTAACACCAGAAAGTCATATTAATCAAAAAAGAAAGA
>JAISQK010000107.1 GCA_031274255.1 Planctomycetaceae bacterium
GGACCGGCAACTGATCTCGAATTTCCGCCAATGTTGCATCGGGTGTTGCCTCGACGATCTATTTGAGGAGTTCACTATGTTCTACAAGTTTTTGTTTCGGGCCGGTCTTCGATTGGATCGGTTCGATGGAGCCGGTCTCGCGCGATCTTGGCGATGGTAAAACGTCCGACCATCCATTTTTGAGCGGCTTGGTGTTCCGTCATTCCGTTATCGCAGTCCAGTCAAATCCGTCTTCGCATTTCCGTCGGGATGGTTTTCATGGTATTTCTCCAGATTCATTTTCTGTGAATTCTCTGACAACGACTTCATGTTGTCCAGCAGGACAAAAATGATAACAAAAAAACAATACCACGTCCATACCAATTGCTATACTGATGACACTTGAAATTTTGGTTTTTGCAAAGGCGGAAATACCGTATTTCTATGGTCTAAATAAGTTTTAAAAACCAAATTTTCAAGTGCAAATGGTATAATCCGCTCTAGTCGCTGGAATCAATCGGCGGAAAAAAAGGGAAGTGGTTGGAAAAAATTGTCCAACAGGAAGCGACCGCCTCGAATAAGCTGGGAGCAAACCGCCCGTCACGGCTCGCGACTGGTGCAGCGTGCCACGCTACCGGTTAAACGATTTACGTCATCACTTTTTCGGCGGAGGCAATCTTTTTTGAGAAGTTCCCGTTGAAAACCGGTTCAATCCGTGTCATAATGTTTCTGAGTCATGGAGCATTTTTTTGTTCGGCTTTGCCCAAAAATATTACATGAACCAACTTTTGACGCAGCCTCCATCTGCAAAACAGGTTGGAGTTTCAAGACATCCCCTAAAATAAAAACAGTAAGGAGAAACGTTATCATGACAAAATTCCAACTTTCCCGCCGATCACTTTTAGCTGCCGCGGCACTGGCTTCTTCGGCTGTTCCCAAAATCTCTTTTGCGGAAACTCCTGTTCCTACTTCCGGTGCAAGAACCGGTAACCCTATCGCCGTCTCCACCTACTCGTTCTGGCATTTTGCAGAAGAACCGGTTCCCATCGAAGATTGTATCGCCAGTGCCGCTGAGATGGGATTTGATGCGGTTGAACTCCTCGAAGTTCAAATGACTCGCACAGATTCTCCCTATCTCATGGCACTCAAACGGCAGGCGTTTTCCGCCGGATTATCACTTTGCAGTATGTCAACACATCAGGGGTTTGTGAACCCGGACAAGGAAATCCGGCAAAAAAACATCGACAAAACGATCCACAGCATCGAAATGGCCTATCAACTGGGAATACCGATCATCCGTGTCAACACCGGCCGTTGGGGAACCTCGAAATCGTTTGACGCCCTGATGGAAAACCGGGGAATCGAACCTGCACTGGAAGGATACACCGACGAAGATGCCGTTCCCTGGGTGACGGAGTCTTTTGAAAAGATTCTTCCCACCGCTGAAAAATGCGGGGTGATTCTTGGTCTGGAAAACCACTGGGGACTCGGACGGACACCGGAAGGCGTGCTGCGGATTATCAATGCCATGGATTCTCCCTGGCTGCAAGTCACATTGGATACCGGAAATTTTTTGGAAGACCCGTATGATCAACTGGAGAAACTGCTTCCCAAAACGGTTTTTGTACAGGCCAAAACTTACTACGGCGGCGGTGTCTGGTACACACTTGATCTTGACTACCCGCGAATTGGTGAATTATTGAGGAAATACCGTTACCGCGGCTTTGTTTCATTGGAATTTGAGGGAAACGCAGATCCCAATACGGCGGTTCCTGAAAGTCTTGCCGTGTTGAGAAATGCGTTTCAATACAAATAACCCCAAAATCAGGAATTCCATTTTCCCGCCGTTTCCGGCACACGGTCTAAAATTTCACGATGCCGGAAACACCGAACGACACTTGATTTTTATGTGCCGGACCATCGACCGCATTGAAAACCCTTTCGTGTTCGACAAGATCATATCGCAATTCCGGACGAAGTGTGAAATAACGGCACGGCTTCCAGTTCAGCCCGGCGGTCAATCCGAGAGCATTCTCTTCGTCCGTATCGTTTTCGCACATCCATTCGGCACGAAAACCGGCAGTCCATCGGGAATTGAGCTTATAAAAGAACTCGTTGTTGATTCCGTAAACCGTCTGATTCGTACCGTCGGTCCGATTGAGAAGCGTCCATTCAAAAACATACTCCAGCCTGTCAGTGACCAGAAAATCAACCACAAGAGACTGCATGTAGTAATCCGTATCCATCATCATGGCCGGTTGGTCAATGGACCCGGAAATCAGGCCGTAGGAAATATTGAGCCGCTTACCCCCCTGCCATACGATACCCCCCACGAACGCATTATCCTCACGGTCGCAGAAAAATTTCTCGCCTTTTCCCCAACCGCCATAAACCGTAAAAGCCGGGTTGATTTGCCAGGTCGCCAACGCACCGCCCAATGTATTGGGCAACACACCGTAAGAATAGGAAGCCGAATAGAAAAACCGGTCCGGCGACATCACCGATTCATACCCCAGCGGATTCAAGAACTTTCCGACTTTCACATCGAAATTATCGTATCCAAGTTCCGCGTACATCTGCGGCAGAGCCAAAAAATAATCACCGCTTCCCCAGTGATTCTTTTCATTGGAGGCTCGTATCTCCAAACCTTTGGACTGCAAAAAACGCCCGTCGGTTCCATAAGCCGCATCAATACGTCCGCCATAGTCAAAGCCATGCTTGCGGCGTGCCTTGGCGAGATACAGCCAAGCCTGATTCATCTGAAAATCGCTGTGCGACGCCGTTTGCAGAAAGTTTGTATTGCCTGAATCTTCCCTCCAACCGTCAGCGTCATACGAATTCCGCTGACCATACTGATTTCCGTAAATCCCGACTTCCATCCAGCCGCCGTAACTCCACAGGGATTTCCCTTTCAGACGCCAAAAATCCATCTCACACTCCGAACTTGCCGGAATACAAGGGTGACGGAGTCCATCAAAAATTTCAGCTTTTGCCGTCATCACCGCAGAGAAAACCATCATTACAGTGACAACATTTTTCCATAATAACCAATTTGTTTTCATTTCTTTAACTTCCTTGCTCTCATTTACTAGAATTGTCAATGTTATCCTGTTGCACAACACCGTCGTCCCGTGTCTTATCGCAGGATTTTAGCAGGAAGTTCAAAAGTTCGCTTTATACCCAAAAAACCGTTTTCACCGTATTATTCCAAAAAGCGGAAACATCAGGAATCCGTAAGGTATTTTTTTCATTTTGTCATGTCATTTTTATACGGCGGAATCTGGAATCGGAGAATCCAAGGGTTTCTTTTTATTTTCATCAATCGTTTTTGTCGGCACCACAACACCGCAGCTTACAATAAACTGGATCGCCTGATCGACCGTAATCGTCAGTTCCAGCGTTTCGCTTTTTTTCACCGTCAGAGTGAATCCCGTCATCGGCATTGGCGAAGTCGGCACAAGAACGGAGTAATGTTCCTCACCGGTATGAGTTTCGATATCGAATAATCCCTTGCCTGTGACGAGCGCTAAAGCCCAAATCCCTTTCCTCGGCCATTCGATAGCAACCACCCGTGAAAACTGCACATCACGTTCGCCGAAAAGGAAGTCAATCACTTTTTTAATGGCGCCGTAAACCGTATTGACAAGAGGAACTTTTTCCAGCCCCTGCTCTATCGCCTTCCAGAAAAGTTTACCGATTCCGGCGGCAATGAATTTTCCGATCAGATAAACCAGAAAAAAGAACAGAATAAAAAGAACCGGCACAAAAATGTACGGTTTGAGGTAGGTTTCCTCCACGTAACGGTTGTAGATTTCCAGTCCGGTCGGCGGCATGGCCTCCAACCCCATTTCCTGAGAAACGGCATCATAAATTGCTTCAGGAACATAAGTTCCGTCGTTCACACGGATGTAGGTCTTTTTGTTTTTGAGCGTAACACGTTCCTCACCGGGCCTGCCTTGTAGAATATTGCGTGAGGAAAGGGCTTTCTGCTGGATGATGTCGGCGGAAAAGGTGATGATGGTTTCACGGCTTCCTTTGAGAACCGGTTCAATCACATAGTTCCGGATGGTCACCCAGACCCATAAAAAGAACACTATCGTCAACAGCGGAGGCAAAATCACTCCAAGACCGCGAAAAACCGCCGAACGGATCGGGTGCGGCCGTTTGTTCCCTCCAACGGCTGCCACAGAACCGGCGATTTTTGCCGAAATTTCATCCGCCAGTGTCCCGCGGTCAGAATCATTACCGGATATATCAGAATTCATTGTTATGCCCAATCTTTCCTAATAACAAAAACAGTTCATTGAGCCGACAGGCTAAGTATACTATACTACTGGGAATGGTGAAAATCAACAGAAACCTGACAAATTGACAGTGGCAGGGTATAATAAATAAAAATTTTTCATAAAAAATCCATGATGAACAAAAATCGACACCCTGTTCCCCGTCAAAAGAGTCCGGTTTTTTCGATTATTTCGCTCGGCTGTCCCAAAAATCTCACCGACAGCGAGTTGATCGTCAAACGGCTTCTTGACGCGGGATTTCATTTCAGTGAAAACCCTCAGCGGAGCGATTTGGTTTTGGTCAACACGTGCGGATTTCTGGAAAGTGCGAGAAATGAGGCCAAACAGACAATTGATGACCTGCTGAAATGGAAAAAACGGCGAAAAATTCAGCGGATATTTGTGACAGGCTGTGCGGTCCAATGGGATCAGGCTGCCCTTGCGGAGGAGTATCCCACCGTGGATGCTTGGTTCGGCGTTTTTAACGAAAATCAAATCGCGGAAACAGCTTTGGCGTTTTTTGAAATGGGTGATAACAAGAAAGAATCTGTTGCCGTTTTGCCTGTTCTCGACCGGCAGAAATTCACTTTCGACGACACTTTCAAGCATCAGTTGACGTTGCCGCATGTTGCGTATTTGAAGATCGCCGACGGCTGTTCCCGGCACTGTTCCTACTGTACGATTCCGGCCATTCGCGGTCCGTTCACGTCGCGGTCGAAAGAGTCTATTCTTCGTGAAGCAAAACATCTGGCCGGTCACGGAGTCCGTGAGTTGATTCTTATCGCACAGGAAAGCAATTTCTGGGGAATTGACCTCTACGGCAAACCAATGCTTGCCGGTCTTCTCGCGGAACTTCAGGAAACGGTCGATGCGGACTGGATACGGTTGATGTACACCTATCCAATGCATTTTTCGCCGGAACTGATTGGGCTGTTTGCCGCAAAAAACAAGATTCTGCCGTACATCGACATCCCGCTTCAACATGCCAATGACGTGATCCTTCGTCAAATGAATCGTCACGCCAACAAATCGGAGACGGAAAATCTTCTGACGAAACTTCGCGGAGAAATTGACGGTCTTGTACTTCGGACGTCATTGATTGTTGGTTTTCCCGGGGAAACAAAGGAAATGTTTGAGGAACTGGTGACGTTTGTCGAAAAATGGCAGTTTGAGCGGACCGGCATTTTTTGTTATTCACCGGAAAAACGTACCGTCGCCGCGGAACTTCCCGGACAAATTGAGGAGACGGTGAAACATCAGCGGCAAAAGAAACTTTACGAGTTAACCAATCGAATCTGTACCGATTGGGCGAAAAAACAGATTGGCAAGCGTTACAATGTGATTATTGACAAGCCGGGAACGGATGAAAACGGCAAGCGGATTCCTGACCTTTTTTACGGACGAACCTGCGCGGACTCCCCGACAATTGACCCGATAGTGTACGTCACCGCGGTGCAGCCCGTCAAACCGGGCGACATCGTCATGTGTGAAATCGTTGCCGCCGCCGGTATGGATATGATCGGCATCCCATGTTGACAGCCCTGATCTGTCCATTCCTTTTCGCGGACAATTCTCTCCGATAATCGGCGATCGGACTTGAGGATCAATACATGTTTTTTCTGTGTTTTCCGTATGCCGTGAACGCCCTGTGTCCGGTTTTTACGTACCGAAAGTGTGCTCGTCAACGACGCGCGAGGGAAGCGTGCCGTTATGTTTTATCGCAGAAACTTCAGGACGGAGGACTTCCGCGTCGTGATGATCCGGTCAGGAGTCTTACACTCAACCGGTTCAACGAGCCGCCGCCTCAATGGGAGACATCCACCCGGATGTCCGTCTCGCAGGAAAACCTGATTCTACGCAGTGAATGATTCACGATTTCCGCAACAAAACACAACAGCGATGTCATATTTGTGACTGACGCCAATAAACCTATACTCCTCAACGTTAATAATCATCTATTTTCAAGATTGGCATAAACTGATATAATTTCTCTTTTTCGTCAAGTTTGTTCAGGAGGAAGATGATGTTGCGAGCCCATTATACCAGAGGAAGAACGGAAGACTTTTCAACGATGACGTTCCAGCTATCCTGATGAACGAGTCATGCGGCGGTTCGAAATCCTTTGGCTACACGCCTGTGGCAAATTCGCACCGGAAATCGCTCTTCTCGTCCGCCAAACCCCTCCTACGGTTCAAGGTGTGATGAACATGTACCAAAAGGGGGGCATCAAACTTGTGACCGCCATGGATGCGGGGCGACCAATCGTAATCGTGTTGGACAATGCACGCTATCAACATGGCAAACTCGTGGAGGGCTTGGCGAAGGAGTTGGGAATCACGTTACAGTTTCTTCCGAGTTATTCCCCGAATTTGAATTTGATTAAACGGTTATGAAAATTGGTCAAGAAGAAATGTCTGGACAATATTTACTACAAAACCTTCGATGAGTTCATTTCAGGCATCAATGATTGCCTGAGCCGTGTCGAAACCGATTATCAATCCGAACTCGACATTCTCATGAAACTCAATTTCCAAAACCTTAAAAAGAGGCAATTAATGGCGGTGTAAGGTAGGTATATATTCGCAATTCCATTCCTGACTGTGCACTAGTCCGATCGCCTCCTGCTCCAGGGCTTCCTCCACCCTGTTCAGGTGGACCGCTTTAAAGGGAAGCTCCTGGCCAGTCTGTCCGGTGGAGTCACTGAGGAGCAGCCTGCCGTAGTGGAATCCGTCGCGGCTCGTTTCCGCTCATCGTAGGACTGTTGGCGATTTTTTCACATTCCGCAAGAAAATCACTTGCAAAAACCGAGTCTGTCGATTATGATTAAGAGGGAGGAATTGTACCAACCCAACGGATATTTTCCGGCTAACTGAATTTTCACAACACTTATCGGAGGATTTGGCAAATGACAGTCAAAAGGAGTTTTTGGGCACGGAGTCTTTTTTTCAGTGCCGTTCTTTTCGGAGTTCTGTTTGGTAAGACCGCCGTGTCGGTCGCAGACGTTCATTCCTTCGAAACTCTTTACGGAGAAGGAGTTCATGCATTTAACACGGGAGATTACGCTCGTGCGGTCCGGATTTTTGACGAAGCGGCCACCCAGGGGAGTCCTGACCCTCGCGGTTATTTCTATCGCGGACTCGCCAAACTCCGGCTCGGCAATCCCGATGGCGCCGATGAAGATTTCGAGTATGCCTCTTCATTGGAACTTTCCAAAGCCGGACGTCCCTACAGCGTTTCCCGCGGACTCGAACGGATTCAGGGAAAAGAGCGTCTGACGATTGAGCGATTCCGGCGTCAGGCGAAACAAAAGTGGGAAAAAGAACAGGATTTGCTCAACAAAGCGGAGTTTGAAGCTCAAAAAAAGCGAGACCGTCTGATTTACGACGGTATTATCGACCAAGGGACGAAAACCGCCGGGAAGGAGACCTCGGTGAGTGGCGATTCGCCGATTCCGTTCGGAGCAAGTGCGATCAATCCGTTCAATGTGAAAATTGACGTTCCGGCAAGACCTCTTCCAACCGCGCCGCCGACTCTGACGGATGACAATATCTTCAAAGCGAAACTGGAAGAACAACCGGATGTTCAGCAAGACGCTACCAAAAGGAGCCGCGGCCTTATCATTCCTGAAGAAGATCGTCCTGCGGCAGTACGGCGTGCCATGGCGGAACGTACCGCAGCCCGGAAAGCACAGCAAAACGCGGTCAATCCGTCCGACGGGACAGGGGAAAACGCAGGGGGAAGTTTTGACTTCGAAAAATTTTTCGGCAGCATTGTTTCGCCTCAGCGTCAAAATGCGGGAGTGAATGCGTTTGATGCCGCTTTTGGCGACGGCGGCACGGATGCCGGTACTAAACTTCCGGAGGATGAACCCGTGGAAGATGTGCCGTCCGACATGCCGCCGATTGAGAGTGTCTTTGACGAAAATTCCGGTTTCGATCTGCCGTAATCTCATTTGACCGCTGGAGAACAGTAGAGAAAGAGATGATGATGTCAGCCGAGCGGTTTTTCCCGTCGGAAAACATTTGTCAGTCACGCCCTGCGTCCGTTTTTTACACACCGAAAGTGTGCTCGTCATTAAACGCGAGTTCAACTTGCCGTTCTGTTTGACCGCAGAAACTTCAGGACGAAGGACTTCCGCGTCGTGATGATCCGGTCAGGAGTCTTACACTCAACCGGCTCAACGAGTTGTCGTCTCAATGGAGACATCCGAACCCGGATGCCCGCTTCGTGGGAAGCTCTGATTCTACGCAGTGAAGATTGATTGAATGATTCGCGATTTCCGCAATAAAACATAACAGCGGTGATTACGTTTTTGCTCTATTTTATTGATAGAGATACGTGCCGAAGTGTTTGTTATAGCGGAAACTTTTTAGGAATCAATTCCGATTTTGGGCCGGCAGTACCCAGACGGCATGTTGCCTGAAAAAGAAAGTTTTTGTGCGGGCAGATCAATCCGTTGCGGTACGTCTGTTGTATTAATAGGAGCCGGTGCCGCTTGACGCGGTCATTGATCTTGTCCTTTTTGCTTTCATTCTGTATAATGGCAAAGAACCGTTTCAGAACAGGTACTGCGTTTGGACTGTTCGCGGCGGCGGTTTTTCATTGAAGAAATAAAAGGGGAGTAGCGTATGAACATCGGAATTTGCGGGATCGGTTTTATGGGCATGATTCACTATCTGTCTTATCGGAAAGTGCGGGGGGCGAAAGTCAAGGCGATTTGTGAAAAAATCCCGGAACGTCTTCAGGGAGACTGGCGGAACATCAAAGGAAACTTCGGACCGCAAGGGGAAATCACGGACCTTAAAGGGGTCGCCACTTATGACGACCTCGACAAAATGCTGGCGGATCCGAATCTTGAAATGATTGATGTCTGTTTGGCTCCGGGACTGCATGCCGAAGCGGTTCTCAAAGTGCTTAAAGCCGGAAAGCATTGTTTCTGCGAAAAGCCGATCGCACTGAAACCGTCGGACGCGGTGAAAATGGTGCAGACGGCTCAAAAAGCGGGCAAAATGCTCTTTATTGGACATGTGTTGCCCTTTTACGCGGAGTATCAGTTCGCACGGGATGCCGTCCGAAGCGGCAGGTTCGGAAAATTGCTCGGCGGACATTTCAACCGTATCATTTCCGACCCTGTCTGGCTGCAGAATTTTTACAGCATGGAAACCTGCGGCGGTCCGATGCTGGACCTGCACATTCACGATGTCCATTTCATCCGCTGTCTTTTCGGGATGCCTCAATGGGTGCAAAGCACCGGACGGCTTCGCGGTGATGTCCCGGAGTTTTTCAGCACGCAATATCTTTATGAAGACACGGATCTTGTCGTCACGTCCACCAGCGGCACCATTCCGCAACAGGGACGCCCTTTCACACATGGTTACGAAATTCACTTTGAAAAGGCGACGCTTCTGTTTGATTCTTTCATGGGCAGGCCGCTCACGGTTCTGACGCACAACGGCAAAGTCGAACCGGCAAAAATCAAGGCTCTTGACGACACCGGACCGTTCGTCAACGAACTGACCGAAACGGTCAAAGCGGTTCAGTCCGGGACACCGTCGCCGCTTTTGGACGGAGAACTTGCCCGGGACGCCCTTTCGCTGTGTTACAAGGAAATCGACGCGATCCGTAAACGCAAGCCGGTCAAAGCGGCGTGACTTCACCGGTGATTTCACCGGCAGGATTTTCCATCGCGGTACGGCGGTGGATGGCCTGTTTTGCCGCTTCAATGCCGAACAGCCGGAACAACGCCGGACGGACGAGAAACTCCATCAGTGTCGAGGTCAGCAGTCCGCCGACCACCACCGTGGCGATGGGATAGAGAATTTCACGTCCCGGCATTCCCGGGGCGAGCGTCAACGGAATCAGACCGATCGTCGAAGTCAAAGCCGTCATCAGCACCGGCGCGACGCGGTCTTTTCCGGCGCGGATGATCATCTCATCGGTCCAGTTTTCCCCCTCATGCGTGACGAGATGAAAGTAGTGATCAATGAGAAGAATGCCGTTCCGCGACGCAATTCCGAGGAGCGAAATCATGCCGACCAGATTCGGCACCGTCCGGTTTTGTCCTGTGATCAGCATCGCGGCCACCGCGCCGATGAGCGCCATCGGAAGCGAAACCATGATCTGGAGCGAAAGGTTGGCGGAATGAAACATCGTGTAAAGCACCATGAAAATCGCAAGGAGCGAAATACACGACAATAACGTCATCCGCAGCGACGCTTCCTGTTCACTCTGAAAAAGTCCGGCCAGTTCATAGGAATAGTTGTCTTTCCGCAGTTCCTTGTCAATGGGAGCGAGTTTGGTTTCGATGTCGTTTTTGATGTCGATGGCCGCACGGTTCCGCGGATTGCACTGCACCATCATCTGACGCCGCGCCGCTTCATGTTCAATCTGATTCGGTCCGGTGGCGTTCATGTTGATTTTTCCAAGCACCAGCGACTCCAGCGGAACTTCTCCGCCGACGGGAAGCGGAATCATCAGATGGGCGAGTTCCTCCATGTCTTCGCGATACTTGTCGTGAAGTTTGACCACCACATCGACATTCCGCTGACCTTCAATAAGCTGCGTCACCACCTCATTTCCCATGGCAACGCGGAGATGCCGGTTGACATCGCCGGAGGTCAGACCGTAATAAGCGAGCCGGTCGGGATCGTAAGGAATCTGCACTTGCGGAATGTCCTGCGGAATCGGAGTAATACGGACATTGCCGATTCCCGGAATCCCTTCGATTTCGCGTTTGATCCGTTCCGCGCGGTGACGCAGTTCCCTGAGATCGTCGCCCCGCAGTTTGATGGCGATCTTCGACTGAATGCCGCTCCGCATATGACTGATCGTGTGCTGCAGCGGCTGATCATAGAAGCTCACCGTGCCGGGAAGATTCACCGGAGAAATCTTGTCCTCGACATCATCGACAATCTCATCGAACTTCCGCCCGGAATCCGGGTCAATCGTGCAGAGAAACTCCGAGGTGCTCACCGGCACCACATGATCGTCGAACTGCGAACGTCCTGTTTTGCAGATGACATTGGAAATTCCCGGCACCGACTCCAGATCGCGGGCGAGAGCCCCGGAAATCCGTGAGGTCGTTTCGAGAGAGCGTCCCGGCATGAGCGACACGTTGACCTGAATGACCCCTTCGTTGAAGTCCGGCATGAAATCACGCCCCATGTTGAAAAACGCGGCCCCCGCCAGAATCACAAACAGCAGGGACACCGCAAGAATCGTTCTCGGAAACGCAAGACTGAACCGGATGATTCCTTCCGCGATTTTTTTGACCGCCTTGAGGAGGAGTCCCTCGCGTTCCCTGTGACGCCGCGTACTGGACGGGAGGAGCAGAGACGCCATCACCGGCGTGACGGTCAGCGAAACCAGAAGGGAGGCAAGCAGCGAGGTGATGTAAGCGAGAGCCAGCGGTTTGAAGAGCCGCCCTTCGATTCCGGTGAGGAAAAAAATCGGGAAAAACACGAGTGTCACAATGATTGTTCCGAAGACGATTGAGTTTCGGATTTCGCAGCTTGCCTCATAAATCACGTTGAAAACAGGCCGGGGCTTTTCCAGCCGGAAGTTTTCACGGAGACGCCGGAAGATGTTTTCCACATCCACAATGGCGTCATCGACCAGTTCGCCGATTCCGATGGCAATTCCGCCGAGCGTCATGGTGTTGATCGACAGTTTGAACCAGGCGAAAATGAAACAGGTGATCACAATGGAAAGCGGAATCGCGATAATGGAAATGAAGGTCGTCCGCAGATTCATCAGGAAAAGGACCAGAATGACAAACACGAGAACCGCTCCCAGCCAGAGCGCTTCAAAGACATTTTGAATCGCAAGGTCGATGAAGGTTTTTTGTTCGTAAAGACTCTCAATCCGAAAACCGGGATACTCCTGCCGGAGACCGGCTTCGATACTTTGAATTTCCTTGAGAATGGCGGTCGTCAGTTCCCGGGTGTCGCGGTCCGGCTGTTTTCCGATGGTCAGCACGACCGCCGCACCGCCTTGAATGGTTCCGTCCGTCGTTTTACTGTAAGCGGTGGCGTCGCCGATTTTCACCGCCGCCGCTTCGACGACTTCCGCCACGTGACTGAGCAGAATCGGCTGGGCGGTGTCCGCCTTGATGACGAGTTTTTTCAGGTCGTTGACGGAATTGAAGCGGCCCAGCGAGCGGACGAGATATTGATCGGCCCCCTGTTTGGTCAGATAGCCGCCGGTGATGTTTTCGTTGCTGCCGGCGAGAATTTCCTCGATTTGGTCCAGCTTGACACCGTATTTGATCATGTCGGTGTTATGAATGAGAACGTGGTACTGTTTACGGTCTCCGCCGATGACGAAGATTTCGGAAATGCCGGTGATGGAGAGGAGCCGTTTCCGCACGACCCAATCCGCGGCGGTGCGAAGTTCCATCGGCGACATTTTGCGGTCGATGTCACGGAGGACGAGCATCTGAACCTGTCCCATGATGGAGGCCATCGGGGCCAGTTGCAGCGACACCTGATCGGAAAGCCCCTGAGCGGTGATCATTTCGCGGGCGATTTGCAGCCGCTCGTTGACGATCTGACGCGCCAGATAGTTGTTGATGGTCCAGTTGAACTCAACGCTCACCGTGGAAAGCCCTTCATGCGAGGTACTCCGAATCGCTTCCATTCCGCTGACTCCGTTGAGAGCCGTTTCCAGGGGCGTGGTCACCCGCAGTTCGACCTCTTCCGGGGCCATCCCGGGACACTCCGCGATGACGGTCACACGGGAACGGTTCAGGTCGGGCAGAACGTCAATCGGCATCTTCGTGATCTGCCAGATGCCGACCGCCGTCATCAAAAACGCTCCCGTCAGAATCAGAAGCTGATGCCGCAAAGAAAAAAAGATCAGTTTGTTTAACATGAATGGTCTCCCGTGTGTATTTTAGGACATGGAATCAGGACAGGTAATATTGCCGGACAATGGCCCCCCAATGACCTGAACGACCGTGTAGGAATTTCCTGGGTGCCGGAGATTGCTTGAAAAAACCTCTAAATCTCCGCGTCTCTCCGTCCGCCGGCGTTCCGAAGGAGCCGCTGACCCGCATTTGCGCAAAACAGACTCTCAAGGACGAAGATTTCCCCGGAAATTATAATCCATAGCGGCTCGGTCATCAACCGGTTCACGGGCGGAGACAAAGAATCTCAAAAGAATATTCCTGTACGCGATTCCGAATAAGGAGATCCTCTCCATGTTTTTTCTCCACCGGCCGCGATTCGCTCTCAAAACAAAAAAAACGAAAAAATTTTCCGATTAACTCTTGACGGCGGTTTCGGCGGAATTATAATGAAACACATCAGTTTGACCTGATTAACTTTTTAATTCATTTTGCCATTCCTCATGTCACATTCCTTCTTCCCAACCGGTTATCGAAAAATCGTGGCCTGCATTCTGCTGGCGGCGTTTGGACCTGTGGGAATATTGAGTGAGGGATTGCATGTTTTGCCGGGGTTCGTACACTGTCATAAATTTTATGGCCCTAAGTTTCACGGCAGTCCTTCCTTTTCCCATTCCGCCTGTTCCCATGTTGGAAATGATCTGACCGGAACGAGTTCAGCCGAGAAAGGTTTGGCGGAAAAGGGTCTGAGCGAATGTTCCTCTTCCTCCGACGGCGGGGGATTTTGTCCGATTTGCAATTTCTGCTCAATGTTTCAGAGTCCTGTTTCCCTCCCTTTCACGGTTCAGGAAACGGTCATGGTCTCTCAACGAGCGATTCTTTTATCCGTTCCGTTTCTTTCGGAATCCGTATTTCTTTCGCACGCCCGCGCTCCGCCGATTGTCTGATCGGAATTCTTGCAGGACGCAGTGCTTGTGGTAAACAGTGTGCGCTGGACAGAGTGCTTATAGAACGGTAGCGTTTATGGCAAATGGTCGCGGTAAGACCGTCGTCGTAGTGAGACCGCGGCTGGTGAAGCGGCTCGTTTCCCAGGTCCCCCGAATCATAAGTCCCCCCATAGCAAGACCCCAAGTTCACGCCGGGAGATTTGTCCCTTGAGGAGAATCCCGGGAGAGAACCGGAAGGGCGTTTGCTGACGGACGCTTGTTTGAACGAACAAACTTGGGCGGAACAGCGGTTGGGACTTGGCTGTTGGGACGCGGCAGTAGTGAA
>JAISQK010000130.1 GCA_031274255.1 Planctomycetaceae bacterium
ACCCATTCTTTGTTTCGCTCAATTTCAGTTTCAGATATATACGATATTTTTCCCCTCTCGTATAGTTGGACAGAATTTTTGGCAGTCTTTTGCTTACCTGAGTAGTTTGTTGGAAATCCAAATGGTCTACGGGAACTAACGACAGAATCGAAGGTAGACTCATTGTGAACTGTCACTTTTTTTAGGATTGAAATGCCTTCGTTTTGTCGAATAAACACATCCGAACCATTCTCTAATAATGGTCTTGCCGTTATGCTTGTATGTCCATCACCATTGTGCGTTATAACAGAACAATCCCCCCTGTTATCTCTATCCCACAGGAAATAACACACACCGCCCTTTATTTCTACTCCGGGAAAACAATCAGCGGCGTTATAAAAATCGTTTAGCTGTCGTAGTCGCGTATCCGCAAGCATTTCTGCACGAAAACTATCTAATCCTTTACCTCCTGCAAACCAACGTGAAGGAATAATCATACAAAGGTATCTTGGATTTAGCTTTTTAGCTTGTTGCACAAAATATTGATAAATCGGCTTTGCGCTCGCTTGATTACCGCCGTCGCTCAATTGATACGGTGGATTCCCAACAATAACGTCAAATTTCATCTTAAAAATTTCCTCCGGTTTGGTTGTGTGGATAAATTGATAGGCGTAAGTTTCCAAAACATCATCGCGGTCATATTCCGATTTGGACGCGCCGCAAAAGACACATTTCTCGCCGCGCCAAACGTGTTTTATCTTCTTGAAGCGGATATTACCCTCCGCGTCATTGAACTTGGCAATCGAGTATTTACCATTCGGGTACTTCGAGCAGTACACGCTTCGCCGCGACAGTAGTGAGGTCATTTCCGTAATCGCAATTCCGAAAAGCTGTTTATGGAAAATATGCTCTATGCGCTCCTGCAAATTGGGAATTTCGCTCTCCAAACCTTTCAGCAGACGCTTGGCGATTTCGCGCAAAAACACGCCGGATTTACAAACGGGGTCGAGGAACGTAACGCTCTTGTCGCGGAACAGTTCCGGCGGCAGCATATCGAGCATTTTGTTCACAATTTCCGGCGGGGTGAAAACTTCGTCATTGCTCAGATTGGCAAGACACGTCAAAACGTCGGGATTGTAGTTCGTTTGTATCATCGGTGACAGTCTTCCATTCCTTCCAATTCAAGAAAATGAACAGGAGGAAACTCCCTGACCGGTTCCGGAATAAACACATCTTCACCCATATCATTGGCATAAGCGAACAATGGCAAACCGTTGGTTCCCGAATGATAGAGTAACATGGAAAACGAAAAATCCCTTCGTTTCATCATACTGCCGTTGACAGGCGACCACTCCGCAAATACAATCGACTCGTCGTCCGTATCTTTCAGTGTCAGTGCGTTGCCGCAAAGAATATTCCGCTTCAAAAGAAAACGGACACTCCGGCGGCATTCCTCCTTACAATCCTTTTTATAGAGAACACGGTATTTTTCATCGAAAATACGAAAAAGCCGCTCCCGACATTCGTTAACGTTGTCTTCGAGAATGTCCACGCCATAGATACTCGAAACCGCAAGAACAGCGTAACGTTCAAATTCCGGTTGACTTTTGGCATAACGGCTTTTCACGACAGTCAATTTGCGTCGCAACACTTCCGCCAAAAAATTGCCGTTGCCGCAAGCCGGTTCAAGGAAACGCGATTCAATCCGTTCGGTTTCCTGTTTGACAAGATCAAGCATGGCATTGACTTCACGCGGCGAAGTGTAAACCTCGCCGTGATCCGCAACCCGCTTTTTGGATTTGACTTGCGGAGGGATTTCATTCGTCGCCATGAATGTCCTCCTTCGTAAAAACATGGGGGAATTTCCACATGATCTATCCTTATAATCTTTCGGGAATTGCGTACCAAATAATACAATCGATTCTATTTTGGATAAAATCGGTAATATTGTCAAGAAGGGAAGAGGATAATTTTGCAGTTTTTTATGGTTGTGGAACAACGGCTTTTTTGCTATTTTATCTATTTCTACTATTGTGTTTACAAAATTACAAATTTTCGTGATATTGAATCAAAAAATACAATACCATGATCCAGCCAATGCCCTGTGCAATGGCTTGTTCCGCTTTTTTCCACTTTATGATGACGCCGCTTGAAAATTCAGCCCAGAGTACTCATGAAGGCCCCGGAAATCACCGCCGCAATCAATGTCGTGGAAGTGGCACATGTTGAAATCAAGGATGCCATTGCGCCGAGGATTGCGGAGAAGACCGGTAGATTTGGCAATCCGACGCCGGCTCAATTTCCCTTCAAAAATCAATCCTCTTGCAATCATGATTCTCTGATTGGTAATCATTTTGTCCCTTTCCATATTCATGACATTTTTACGCGATCAAATTGTTTTGCTCATGTGTTTACCCGGAGTCCCAACCGTTTTCTTCCATTCAATATTATTTTTGGACCACCCCCGAGCCTGCCGTTTTACGGACTTGCGGAAAAAAACGATTGGATTATAATAGAATCTCGTTTTTTCAGTTCCCTGATGGGATTTTCTCTTTGCTCAACCCTGTTTATTTCCGGCATTTTTCGCTGGCGAAGGATCGTTATGCCCCGTCAATACGTCAATCAATTGCGCGACAATGAGTCACTCAATGAAATTTTTCTCGTGACCGACCGACAGCTCCGTCCGAACCGCAATGGCATCTTCTACATTCAGATGACCATCTCAGACCGCACCGGCTCGCTCGGTGCCAGACTCTGGAACGCCACCGAGGAACAGTTCCAGCAGTTCGCTGTCGGCGACTATGTCCGCGTTGAAGGAAGCACGCAGCGTTTTCAAGGCGTCATTCAGGTGATTGCCAAAAAAATCATCAAAGTCGAAGCCAGCGAAGTCAATGCCGATGATTTCAAGCGTGCGGTTCAAGTGGACCGTCAGAAGCTGCGGAACCGGCTCCTTGAAATTTTACGCGGCATGAAAGACCCTGTGCTTGTCAATCTTGCGGACTGCTTTTTCATTGACGAAGAGTTTATGGATCAATTCTGCCGCGCTCCGGCGGGAATCAAACTGCATCACGCCTATGAAGGAGGTCTGCTCGAACATACCGTGACAATGCTTGAAGTTGCGCAGAGGGTGATTCCGCTTTATCCGGCACTTAACGGCGACCTCCTTTTGACCGGTATTTTCCTGCATGACATCGGGAAAACGGCGGAACTCGGTTATGACGCGGAAATGACCTACACCAGTCAGGGGCAAATCCTCGGACATCCGGTGCTGGCACTCGAAATGCTGCAGGACAAAATCCGGGAGACGGAAAAACTCTCGGAAGAACGGTTCGACCCGGAATGGGAGATGCTGTTGAAACACCTGATTATCAGTCATCACGGCACCTATGAACACGGGAGTCCGAAGCTGCCGATGACGCTTGAAGCGGTGGCTCTGTATCACATCGACTCGCTGGACTCCAAACTGTTCGAGTTTGAGAAATACATGTTTGAAGACCCGAACAGCGGCAGTCCGTGGACGAACTACATTCCGGCCATCGAACGTAAACTTTATAAGGGACATTAATAATCAATCGTCTCAAGCCGGTTTCCATTTCCGGTCGGAACAGGTGAGCCGTCCGGCGAGGCGGCGGTTTTACGGAAAACGAAACGCTTTTTTCCGTCACGGGGTCTGAAATGGACAGAGACAGACAGTCTATAATATATTGCGCAGAGGTCTTTAACTTAATTGAAACACCCATTCCGGGAGGATTGTATTCCGATGAACACGCTTGCCGTCATGTTTCTTTCGTTCTTCGGATTTGTCATTGCCTACAACACTTACGGGAAATGGCTTGCCCGAAAAATTTTCAGACTGAACCCCGACGCTCGAACGCCGAGTCACGAACTTCAGGACGGCATTGACTATGTGCCGACGCGGCGGAGTGTCGTGTTCGGGCATCATTTCACGAGCATCGCCGGAACCGGTCCGATCGTGGGGCCGGCCATCGCGGTGATGTGGGGCTGGCTTCCGGCCCTCCTTTGGGTCGTTCTCGGCTCCATCTTCATCGGTGCGGTGCATGATTTTACGGCTCTGGTGATTTCCCTGCGCAACAAAGGTCAGACGCTCGGAGACATTGCCGGTGAGGTGCTGACGCCGTCGGCAAGGATTGCGTTCCTCTTTTTGCTTGCTTTTTTACTTGCCATCGTGATTGCCGTGTTCAGTCTTGTGATTGCCACGATTTTTACGATGTTTCCGCGGTCGGTGATTCCGATCTGGCTTTCACTTCCGGTGGCCGTGGTGATCGGAATCCTCATCCACCGGCTCCACTGGAAACTGCTTGTCCCGTCATTGACCGCCCTGATTGTCCTTTATGCGGGAACCGCGTTGAGCAGCTATGTTTTTCCGCCTGTTTTCATGCCTCGCATTGAAGGTGTCTCCTTGGGAACACCGCTTCTTCTCTGGACGGGAATTCTTTTGATTTACTGTTTTGCCGCTTCCGTATTACCGGTGTGGCTGCTGCTTCAGCCGCGTGATTACGTCAACAGTCATCAACTTTACGCGGCGATGTTTCTGATGCTTGCCGGTCTTCTTCTCGCGGGACTTACCAATAAGGCGGACATCTTTCAGTCGGCACCGGCGCTTCACATCGCGGAAGCGAAAGCCGCCGGAGCGCCGCCAATCTTTCCCTTTCTTTTCATCACCGTGGCGTGCGGCGCGGTGAGCGGTTTTCACGCTCTTGTCAGCAGCGGCACCAGCAGTAAACAGGTTGATAAAGAGACGGACGCTCTGGCCATCGGCTACGGCGGAATGCTTTTGGAGGGGGCACTTGCGGTATTGGTCATCATTTCATGCACGGCGGGAATCGGCATGGGGGTTTCCGGTACGCAAACGGAAATCACGGACATCCGTTCCCAGGCTCCGGACAATCTGTTCGGCCGCGACGCATGGGAGTCCCGTTACAACAAGGAGTATTCCAAGTTCAACCTCGGACAGCAAGTCGGTGTTTTTATCGAAGGGAGTGCCAATTTCCTTGAAAACGTCGGATTGCACTCCACATTTGCGTTGGGAATCATGTCGGTGCTTGTGGCCGGTTTTGCCGCAACGACACTCGACACCGCCACGCGGCTGATGCGTTATGTGATTCAGGAACTGGCCGGAGTTTTCCGTGCGAAGACGATGAAAAACAAATACACCGCGACGCTTCTTGCCGTCGCGATTGCCGGAGCACTTGCTCTTTGTCCGCAGGAACCCGGCGGAGAATACGGCAAAGGCGGCATGATTCTATGGCCGCTTTTCGCCGGCGGAAACCAGCTCGTCGCCGGGATGACACTTGTGGTCGGTGTGGTTTATCTCATGCGGAGACGGATGCCGTCGGTGTTTCTTGCCGTTCCTGCGGCCATCATGTTTATCATTCCGGTATGGGGAATGTTGCTGAGTCTTTTCAGTCCGGGAAGCGGTTTTCTCGCCCGCGGTCAGTGGCATCTTGTGATTCCGGGACTCGGTGTGATTGTTCTCGGCTGCTGGCTGGTATTCGCTGCAATCATGACCATCCGAAAGCTGCTCAAACTTAAACACGATTCCGAATCATAATGAAACACTACATTATCGGCACGGACGAAGCGGGATACGGACCGAATCTCGGACCGTTTGTTGTTTCATGCACTTGCTGGGAACTGGCGGACAGTCATAGTCATACCGGACAACATCACGCCGGACAACAGGACGGTCTTACGCTTTTGCAGCAACGGCTGGCGGATGTGGTGACGGATGTTCCGCGTGAGCTTGGCCGAAAAAACTATCAGATCGTCATCGGGGACTCCAAGAAACTCTACACGGCTTCGAAGCCGCTTGAAACATTGCGGAAAACGGTCTTTCACACATTGGCGATTCTCGGAATGTCACCGGCGGACTGGCGGGAACTCGTACAGATTCTCGCACCGGAAGATGTCGCGGCGGTGTTTCGGGATTATGCGTCGGACAAAACATTTGCACCGGAAGAGACCTCCTTTCCAACGGACTGTCTCGAAAAGAACGGAGTCTTCCTCCGAAAAATACGGAGCCGGATCATCACTCCTGAGGTGTTTAACCTCATGCTCGACCGTTTCGGCAACAAGTCGCAGCTTTTGACCGAATGGACGCTGGGACTCCTGCGTGAGCAAATGTCGGAAATTCCTAAAGGCCGAATCACGGTGATTTGCGACAAACACGGCGGACGCAACCGTTATCTCGACATCCTCTCTCACTGGTTTCCCGATCATCTCATCGAAATCGTCACGGAGAGCCGCGAAAACAGTGTTTACCGGTTCAGCACCTCAGACCTGCAAGCCGTGTTTCAGTTCCGCGCGAAAGCCGATCAGTTTATCCCGACCGGTCTTGCGTCAATCGTGTCAAAATATCTTCGTGAAACGGCGATGGAAATCTTCAACGGCTTCTGGAAGCGGCATCTGCCTGATTTGAAGCCGACCGCCGGATACCCTATTGATGCGGTGCGGTTTTTCAGACAAATCCGCGGGAAAGCGGAACAGCTCGGCATTTCCGAGACCTCGCTCTGGCGGAACAAATGACGGCGAAATCATTCCTGATTCGGCGGCACTGTTCCTTTGCGGTGTTGAGGTTCCCTAAAAGTGCCGAACATGTACAAAAATAGAGGCAGCGTGGCACGGTCGCGAGCCGCGACGGCCAACGCGTGGACGTTGGATCCCGGTATGCTCCCGGCCTCTTTGATGCGGTCGCTTTTTGACAGAAAATTTTCCTTTTGTTCCGGCAACATGCTGTTGCATCGCAGTAGCCTTCGGCCTCCAGTTGGAAAGATTTTCCAACCGCTTGCGGTCTGCGGTAAAGCGGTACGCTTCCCAGCGACCAACGACCGGGAAGCCCCGGCGGGCGGATTGCCTTCGGCCTCCGGTGGTAACGTTATACCGTCTATTGACTCCAGTGACTAACAGGAGCGGGTTCGTGGCTCTCGGGACGGCAGTCCCATCAGGGATCCAACGCCCTCGCGTTGGCCGCCGGAGGCAAAAATCACTCCTCAAATAAGGATTGCACTCCCCCAAATCCCTTTTGCCTCAAGACATTTTCCCATTGCCTCGTGTCTTTTTGCTCTGTTTGGGCGGAAAAAGGCGGTGATTTCCCTAAAACCGACATAAATTCTCCCCTCGGAAACCCTGAATCATCACTCGGAACCTCAAAATTCCTTTTCTGATGTTCAAGAGAAATGCCTCCGGCGGGCCGCGACGCCGCGGCGGGCGGTTTGCCTCCCAGCACCTTTGGTGCGGTCGGCGTCGGTTGAAAAATCCTTCCAACTTGAGGTCGAAGGCAAGCCGGGATGCAACGTCACGTTGCCCCCTTCGGGGCGGGAAGTCTCACTTCCTGAATCCTGTCTCTTCCTACCACTTGAACGGATGAGGCGGTGTTTCGTTGTATTTTTCATGGTAAGCATCGTCCTCCATGACAAGATAGCAGATGGCCTCTACAAAAGCGATGATTCCGGTCACGATTGCTCCAAATCCGAAAGTCACCACCACGAAGGCAATATAGAGGATTCCCCATCCCCAGCTTCCGTGATAGAATTTATGGATGCCGATGAAACCAAGCAGCCATGACAAAAGTGCAGCAGTGATCTTATTTTTTTGTCCGCTTTCCGCAGACGTCATGCCGGGGCTTTTCCTCTTGTCCTTCACCAGAGACAGTCCGCATTTCACACACACGACCTGATTCGGATTCAGTCCCGTTCCGCAATTGTAGCAGAATTGATTCTCCACTTGCGGCGGAACCCCGCATTTGACACACACCACCGCCTTTTCATGAACTTCACTTCCGCAATTCGTGCAAAAACACTTTGGAACCGGAACGGTCACCTCTGTTGTTTGAACGGTTTGATTCATAGGATATTTCCTTGTTTTTTGTTGTGATTCGTATTCTATTTTGTTTTTGTGATGATCCCGTTAGGGTGTTTTCAATAGGAATTGGCTGCTATCATCAAGCAGACATTGAGAACACCATTGATAAAAGCCGACACAAAACCGAGAATGACCAACGTCATTCCCTGTTGACGTCTTCCCTCGGAACATTTTGCCTTGCTAAGACTGATACCGCCGAGTATCCACCCGACGAGCGGACAAAGCAGTGTCAGGAAAATAAACAGAATGAACAAACCGGCATTCCAGCTTTGTTTGATCTCGGAATCCGTTTCACGGACACCGGTACTCCGATTCTGTTTTCCAAGACTGCATCCGCACCGGACGCACACGACCGCTTTTTCATGAACTTCATTTCCGCAATTCGTACAAAACATTTTTTACCTCTCGTTTTCAAGATGAAGTGAAAATTTTTCCGCGTCTCCGAAAACGTTTGTTTCCTGTAAAAGACACGGAAGTGACCCGATATTCCCATTCCTACCACTTGAACGCTCTTTTGGGGCGTTCGTTGTATCGGACATGGTATTTCTCTTTGTTTCCGCAAAAATAGACAAGGGCTTCAATAAACGGCAGAATGGTCATGACAACACCCTGGAGGATGCCGAAGATAACACCGGAGCATCCGAACATGTCGTTCCAAAAATACCAAGTCCTGTCCCAATACCGCATTTCATCATACACGTAAGATTGCCTTTCACACTCTTTCTGTTCGGAGTAGGATAAATCATCATATTCTTTTTCATACTCTTCCCTTGCATAATCCCTGGCATCATCGTCCACTTGATATTTGTAGTTGTCATATTTTTCCCAACTATAGTTCAAGCAAAGTCCGGAGAATCCGAAAAACATTCCGGGTAGAATGAGAAGCGGAACAAGGTAAACGAGTCCCCATCCCCAGCTTCCGTGATAGAATTTGTGAGCACCGAAACGTCCGAGAATCAAAGCCAGCAGCCCTGCGGCGACTTTGCTTTTCCCGCCTTGTCTCCGGGCCGATGTTGATTTTGCGGTTCCAAACGGTTCGCATCCGCACTTGACGCACACGACCGCTTTTTCATGAACTTCATTTCCGCAATTCGCACAATACATAAGATATTTCCTTAATGTTAAAAGTTGTTTCAAAGTTAAACGTTATTTCGTAAAGAACACCCGGAAGGAAAAAACAGCAAAGCAAAATGGTTCACGTGTTCTCAAAAATTGGGGGGAAGTACCGTTATTACCAATCATTGCGAATTGTTCCTTCTTTGTCACCTTTAACAACGACCGGAGTTGCCAGTAAAAAATTGTTATATGCATCAGCAAGTGCTTTGTGCTCGGAATTGATGTTTTTTCCTTCAATAGCCGTCTTTATTGCCAACAAAGACCGAAAACTCTCTACAAAGGATTCCGCCAAATCCTCTCTTTGCTGATCGGATAATTTTTCTTTAACCGTTTCAATGTCATCGGGGATTGCATCAATAAAATCCCGCAGATTTTTATAGAGAGCATCCAACGGCATCAACCGAAATCCATCCTCCCGCATTTCAGTAAGAAGTTCGGGGGTGAATTCTTGCTTTTCTAACGCTTTAAGTAAGATATCTTTCTTTACTGTCCAAGTTTCCTGCAATTTTGTTTCTTCGGCGGCTTTGCGCAAACTCTCCGTCATTTTTGTAATTTCCTGCTTGCAAAAATCTCCTTTCTCCCAAGGCAAAGGTGTTCCGTTAACGGCGTGGTCTATTACTTCTTTCATATTCTTCTGCGCCGCATCATTCCATCTGTCATCTTCTCGCTCACGGTGTTTCTGCATTGTAATTACAATGAGCGCGAAAAGCATGACACCGCAACCGACCATAATCTTAACTGCTTTCATTTTTTTCCTTTCTTATTGGGTGAGAGTAAAATGTTGATTCCGAAGCCGATTGCACCGCCTGTCATACCGCCAATGATGCAGCCGATTAAGCCGCCTGTCGCACTGCCGGCAGCGAAACCTGCTATCATAAAAATGTACTGCAACCAGCTGTTTCCTGAACCTGTTTCGGCAGATTGAGGCGTGTCGGCATCTTGGTTAGTGTTATTCGATTCTGTGTTCGTTGTCATTTTTTTCCTTTCCTATTATGGAACATCGTTAAATCTCCTTCGTGTTAAAAGTTTTTGAAATCGGTTTTATCGCGGTTTCCGTTTGGTTTCATGGGTTGTTAAAATATTCCGGTTTGTTATATCTCCTTTCCCGATTTTCCACCGGCATCGCGGAGGATTTGTCGAATTTCATCGGTTCCATAGATGTAAGCATCATCAAGCGGCGTTTCTCCATCGTCATTTTTCGCATTGACATCCGCTCCATTTTCAATAAGATACCTGATAACATCTATGTTTTCGTTCTTGAAATCTACCCTGTATCCGTTCCTGACAACCCAATGAAGTGCTGTCCAGCCGATGCCATCTTTTGCATTGACATCGACATCATCCACAGGCTTTCCGCATCCTTGTGTCAAACCGCACAAGAGAAGCAGAAAAACCATCACGGCAGACCGGATCGCATGTTGTTGGAAATCGTGGGACATTGTGAAATCTCCTGTTTTCAAGGTTGAAAATTTGCGAGACGGAAAACGCTTTCCGTTTCGCTTTTGTTAAGAGGATTTTGACATCCCGAAGTTAATGAGTGATTAAAGTTCTTTCCCGGATTTTCCGCCCGCGTCACGCAATATTTGTTTCTTCTTTTCCGTATCCGCAACATCCCACGGCGTCTCGCCTCTGACATCTTTTGCGTTGACATCCGCCCCTCTCTCAATCAGAAACTTCATCACTTTCACAACTGTCACTTTGGAATTATTCTCTGCCGCCCAATGAAGCGGCGTCTCGCCTCCGACATCTTTTGCGTTGACATCTGCTCCTTCCCAAATCAGATACTCAATCACTTCCACATTGAAATTATTCCTTGCCGCATAATGAAGCGGCGGAGTGCCAAATCTGTCTTCTGCGTTGACATTCGCTCCTTTCTTAATCAGAAACTTAACCACTTCCACATGGGAATTAAACCCTGCCGCACAATGAAGCGGTGTCCGGTCAAAGTCATCTTTTGCGTTGACATCCAACCCTTGTGTCATGAGATATTCAATCACTTCCATATTGGAATTCCTCCCTGCCGCACAATGGAGCAATGTCATTCCATCGTCACCGACACATTTCAGGAGTGTCGGATCGGTGTCCAGCAATTTTTTGACGGTTTTCAGGTTTCCTTCCACAACCGCAATAACAACCGGCGGGTCGTTATTTTGCGTTATTTCTCCGGTTTCAGGAAACTTCACACCGCAGCCTTGCAATACCGCAAAAAATAATACGGCAACCAAAATTCCGGCATGCTTGGAAACGGACTGATAAAAATGGTCCATGGGTTTTCTTTCTGAAAATTTTACCGGACGTAAATTGTCATTCGTACAAAACATTTTCTGATCTCCTGGAAAAAGATTGTTAAAGTTCATCGAAACGGAAAAACGCTTTCCGTCTCGTTTTTGTTAAGAGGATTTTGACATCCCGAAGTTAATGAGTGATTCAAGTTCTTTCCCGGATTTTCCGCCCGCGTCACGCAATATTTGTTTCTTCTTTTCCGTATTCGCAACATCCCACGGCGTCTCACCATCGTCATCTTTTGCGTTGACATCCGCCCCTTTCTCAACAAGGTATCCGATAACATCTATGTTTTCGCACACGGCAGCCGCATAATGAAGTACGGTTATGCCGTCATTATCTTTTACATGGACATCCGCCCCTTTCTCAACAAGGTATTTGATAACATCCGGGTTTTCGTTCACAAGAGCGGCCGCATGAAGTACGGTCATGCCGTCATTATCTTTTGCATGGACATCCGCCCCTTTCTCAACAAGGTATTTGATAACATCCGGGTTTTCGCTCCTGGCAGCGGCCGCATAAAGTACCGTCCCGCCGTCGTCATCTTTTGCATGGACATCCGCCCCTTTCTCAACAAGGTACCTGATAACATCCGGGTTTTCGTTCAGAGCAGCGGCCGCATAAAGTACAGTCCTGCCGTTGTTATCTTTTGCATGGACATCCGCCCCTTTTTCAACAAGGGACTTGACCTCATCTAAGTTTCCGTCCTCGGCAGCCCGATGAAGTGCTGTCTTGCCTTCGTCATCTTTTACCTCCACCTGCGACACAGGTTCGGGTGCGAGTGTGGGTGTGGGTGTCACAGGCTTTCCGCATCCTTGTGTCAGAGCACAAAAGAGAAGCGGAAAAACCATCACGGCAGACCGGATCGCATGTTGTTGGAAATCGTGGGACATTGTGAAATCTCCTGGTTGAAAGGTTGTTAAAAAATTTTTTCGTAAAGGAACGCGCCGGAGAAAAAACCGGCACGGCGAAAGGAGAACCGAAAGCAGAAAGACAAAGAAAGGCGGAAGCCGCGGCGGGAGTTCGTGACGCGAATACGCCGGCGGCAGGAGAGACGGAAAAAAAGAGACTTCCGGCAAAAAAAGAACTTCGCCGAGAGGCGGTATAAATTACCCCCCCCCCCCATTTTGACAATTCGTGTCACAAAAAACAATTTTCATGATGTTCTTACTTCTGTTGCTTTCCCAAAGAATCGGATCATAGGACGGTAAAATCCGTACCGCCGCAGAAATTTCTTACTGTACTCTACTATATTAATTGGTGTCATTTTATGAACGGGATTCATGGTGTCAATGGCGGGCGGCAAAAAAGACGAATTCCGCGGAAAAAACTTCCGGTCGGGATTCCCGGCGGAGA
>JAISQK010000140.1 GCA_031274255.1 Planctomycetaceae bacterium
AAATCAAGGCGGATTTTCCAACGTCAAAAACGAGTTGTCTTTTACCCGTTCGCGTGATTCCTTAAAATTGACAGAAAAATTATTGGAGATCAAACCCGATGAAACGTTTATTATTTTTCTCTGTAATGTTGACCGTGATAACGGTGCGGACACCGCTTTTCTCGCAGCAGATGTATCAGAACGCCACACTCGACGAACGCCGTGCTGCGATTTTCAGTGCGTCAAGATCCAAGATGTTCAATCCTTCGGACAACTGGTCGACTGCCCGTACGACCATCAATCAGCGAGGCGGTTCCAGTGACGAGGGCGGCAGTAAAATGATCGACATGCTCAGCGAATCGTCTGACGGTTTCAAAAAGAGCCGGAGCGGCGGTTTGGGAATGTTCATCACGGTCGGCAATCAGTTGCAGGGACTCATTCCGCTTGCCGAAGAAGGAACAGAGGAAATCGTTGACGCTCTTTCCGGCGGCAAAATTGCGTCACTGGAACAGACCGGAAACGTCACAGAAGATAAAGCGGTGGCGGTCGACCGGACCACGGGAATTTATGCTCCGAGGATACGGGTTCCTCATATCACGTCGGAGGAGATTCTGCTTGCTTCGCGAAAAAGCCTCATTTCCAGGGAAGCGGAACTGAACCTTCATTTGAATGAAAAATTCAGGATACCGGAAGGGCCTCCGTTGGAACTTTCGATCAACAACGGAATCGCCGTATTACGAGGGACCGTCGATAACGTAAATAAACGAAAAGTCGCGGAGATATTTGTCAGTCTTGAACCGGGAATCGTAAAAATCCATAATGAACTAAAAGTTGAGGATTTGCCATGACCTGATAAAAGGGTTATTGATATTGATAACCGTTTTGCTGTAAAATTAAAGAATTCCATGACTTCTCCGAAGAAAGCGATGGAATTCTTTTCCGTATTCCAGATAGAGGATTCCAAGTAATACACAGTCAAGAATGGAACCGTATCCGCAATGAGAAAGCCTCTAAAATGGATCGGCGTTTTACGACCAATGACACACGGATTAAGCTCAAAAGACTATATCCGCAATTTCCAGTCCTGACTGTGTAGTAGCCGTTACGGAACCCGAGGGGGCGTCAGGCCACGAAGCGTAAACAGTCCTGTTATACGCAGTTTTTCTTGTTTTATATTTTATACAATCTTTTTGTGTAAGGTATTTTTACTATTATCAAACTTATTATAGCAGATATAGAAAAAACAAATATGAGTTTTATTGCATTTATATTTGTATTGATATATCTATCATAAATATGTATAATAAACGGATGTAAAATAAATATTAGCATTATTAAGTTTGCCATCATTGCAATATTTTTACCATCTTTATATTTTTTATTATTAATAAAGATAAACAAGGAACTTGATAAACAAATAACGAATATATTGTCATAAAAGAACTCGCAGTGTAAATTTGGATAAATATTATTGACCATAAACCATTGGTAAATGACAACAATAATATATAATATTATGATATAGGGCATTTTTATATATTTCACAAGTCTTTTTTCATATTGTTTTATTATTCCGCCAAGTATAAAATATGATAAATGTGATTCAAGTCGAAAAGTTTGCGGTATTTTTGATTGAAGAATTACAGAAAAATTTAATGATGTGAAAATATTTAAGCCATCCATAATTATTTGGATAAAAACTAATATCATCGCAAGAATAAGAAAATGTTTTTTATTTTCAAAATACAATCTATCAATTGAGGGAAACATTATATAGATAATAATCAATGATCCAAAAAACCAAAACTGCCCGAAACTTCCACTTTGAAAAAATAAATTATTGATTGTATTGCTAAATGGGTTTAACGGCTCATGTTTTAATATTATATAGGCAACTGTATACAACATATTCCATAAAAATACTAAAATTAATATATTGTCTCTTTTTTTATATGTGTAATATTTATCTTTATTGGTTTTACCAAATAATAAATAGCCATTTGTAATGAAAAATAATGGCATTGCAATTACACCCATATAATATAAAACAAATGAATAATTTAACTCTGTTTTCCCGGTAAAGCAGGTATGTAATACAACTACCAAAAAACAAGCAATTACTTTTATTAAGTCAATACCTACTAAATGTTGGTTGTTTTATGCACAAAAATCTCCCTTTGTCAAGAGCCAATGGTTATTTCACACCATCATCGCCAAGTACGAATGCCAGCCGGAGGAGTCGGCGGACGAACCTCTCATGCGTGAAAAATTTTAAGGCATGCTCTTTTGCTTTTTTACCCATTTGACGCACTTTTACAGGATCGTTCCAGAGCATTTGAATTCTATTGCGTAAAAGTACAGCGTCCCCGACCGAAACGATAAAGCCGGTTTCTCCTTCAATGATGTAGTCCTCCGCAGCCATGTTACAACAGGCAATGACCGGCTTTCCATGCCACATTGCGTTACAAAAATTCGCTTCCCCGCCCCCTTTGAGACCGGAATCAATCATTGACACTACTATAAACTCGCTCGCTGCCTGGAGTTGTGCAAATGCCGGTTCCGGAGCGCCAAGCACCATCACATTGGGAAGTGTTTCGATTTGCTTCCTGACATTAGGGTCCGTCGCACTGATGATCACCGGAATACAGGTTCCTCGCACCGCTTCGATTAATGGACGGTAATCGCGTTTTCCATTGCCCCCGGAAAAAATAAACCGTCCCATTTCAATATTGTACGGATTCCACTGGGAATGATTGGCTTTATAAGGCAGAAAAATGAACATTTCTTCCGGGAGCCGGAAGTGTTTGGCATGGGCCGGCACTTGTTTTTTCGACCACAGCACCGCAAGGTCAAATCCTTTAAGTGAAAATCCGGCAATGGTTTCCTTCCACTCTGTTTTAATTTTGATAAACGGAAAGAATTTCAGCCGTTTTTCCTTGCCGAGCTTGTATTCCACAAAAACATCCCAAAGAAGAAATTTTCGTTTCTGAAAGCGGCAAAGATGTCTGATCATTCCGACAAAAATCCAAAGCGGTCCGAAACTCCCGTTGATAATCAATACGGAATTTCTTTTGGTGGAAAAACAAAGCTGAATTGCGTAAAAAAAATGAAAAAGTGTGCGACATCTTCGGAAAATTCTCGTCCACCCGTTCGGCGGAATATGATTCACATGGATTTCCGGTACAGACGTGAATTTTTCGTGCGAAAAGAGCTTGACCTCTTTCGGAATCTCAAAATCCGGAGTGTCCAGACGGTAGCAATCCTCACGAACCTGCTTTAAATCAATTTTGGGATGGTTATTTTGCATAAAATGCTCATATGAGGGAATGGAATGAAATAAGTATAGCATACATTAGTAAATGTTACCATAAACGGCATGTTGCAACCGCGGCAATCCTTATAATCGTTACCGGATTAATAAATTATGCCGCTCTCTCCACGGAAAGGACTTGTAACTTTGACGGTTTTGTTGTAAGTTTAGATGTGTTTCAGTGATGATACTCAAAACATTGCCGTCATCACCGTATGGAGGTCGTTTCCCTGCAAAGAGGGAAACAAACCTTGCTCATGTCGAAATATTACACGTTTCACGGAACCTTTTTTCCTGATTTCCATCGAACAGGAAAATCAGGAATCCCATTACCCCCTTTTGAAAGGAGACCTTTCGTGTCATCAGAATTACCAGAAAATACCGACTCCCCAGCCGTTCCAACCCCCGCTCCAAGCACTCCCGCACAAGCCCAAACACAGCAGATTCAGATCGACGATTCCAATGTGGTGACAAACTATTGTTACACCAATTTCTGCCGTGTCACCGGAACACCGGAAGAGCTGATCATTGATTTCGGTCTTAATCCGCAGCCGGTCGGGATTCCTACCGTTCCGATTCCGGTCACACAACGGGTCGTCACCAATTATTACACCGCCAAACGGTTGCTCCATGCTCTGATGATGACACTGGAGCGTCACGAACGGGCTTTCGGTGTTTTGGAAGTGGACGTTCAGAAACGTGCCCGCGGAAACAACGGTTGATCATCCTTTTCCATCCGTTCACTCCATTGGGATCAATCCATTGCGGCTGATTTATCTTGACTACAACTCGACGACTCCTGTGGCTCCGGAGGCTCAGGAGGTCGTTTTGCCGTTTCTTGCCGAACACTTCGGAAACCCGTCGAGTCATCATGCTCTCGGACGCGCGGCGTTTGAAGTTATTGAAGAGGGACGCTATCTCGTCGCGAATCTGCTTCAGGCGGAACGGGCGGAAATCATTTTCACTTCCAGCGGGACGGAAAGCTGTAATCTGGCCCTTATCGGAACGGCGTTTCACGTTTCTCCCCGGTTTTCCGGACACCTCGTCATTTCCTCCATTGAGCATCCCGCTGTCACACAGAGCGCGAAATTTCTCACTTCATTGGGATACCGGCTGACTGTCGTACCGCCGAACAGTCACGGAATTGTCGAGCCGCAAAGTATCGTCGATGCCATTGAGGAAAACACGTTTTTAGCCAGCGTCACGATGGCTCATCATGAAACCGGCATCATTCAGCCTGTTGCCGCCATTGCCGAACGCTGCCGTCACGCCGGAGTGCTGGTTCATACCGATGCCTGTCAGGCGGTCGGCAAAATTCCTGTGCATGTTTCGGAATTGAATGTGGACCTCCTTTCCTTTACCGGACATAAATTTCACGCTCCCAAAGGGACCGGCGGACTCTATGTCAAGCACGGCACTCCGGTCAGTCCGATCCTTCATGGCGAGGGAAACGAAGGAGGTTTGCGGTCCGGTATGGAAAATGTCGGAGGGATTGTTGCTCTCGGAAAAGCTGCGGCCGTTGCGGAAAGATACATGCCGATGGCCATGGAACGGATGACCGATTTCCGTGACCGGCTCGAAAAGCAGCTCACCGCGACAGTTCACGGACTGATGATCAACGGGAAAGATGCGGTCCGTTTACCGAACACCACTTCACTGACTTTTCCGCATGTCAATGCCGACAAAATGCAGCGTCGGCTGCCGGAGCTTTGTTTTTCGACTTCCGCCGCCGTTTACGGACGCTCCAAGCAAGGCTCGCCCATGTTGAGTGTGTTGGGACGAAGTGCCGTCCAAATGCAGGGGACCATTCGGCTCAGTATCGGCAGATTCAACACCGAAGAACAGATGGGGCGAAGCTGTGAACTCCTCGCTTCCGCTTGGGAAGAATGCCGCACGAAATGAAGCGTGCCGCTTCACCGGCAGGCCGTTGCACCGCAGTTGCTCACGCTCACTACGTTCGGTTCGCTCTAGGAAAATGACCATCTCGCGACATCTTGGGAGCGGCTCCCAGGCACCTGTGAAAGGTTCAAAAACATCAGTGAGCGGTAGAGAAAAGCTTTTGAGAAACTCAAAAAGGCTTTGGAGAAACTCAAAAAAGCCTCCGAACAGCTTAAAAAAGCCTGTGAGAGACGAAGAGAAGTCAGTGAATGGAGGAAAAAGCTTCCAAGAAATAGGGAAAAACTTCTAAGTGGAGAAAAAAAAGATGCCTTCGGCGGCCAACGCGAGGGCGTTGGATCCCAGTAGGCTCCCAGCCTCTTTGAGGTGGTCGCTTTCAGATAGAAAAATCTTTCCAACATGAGAGGCCGGAAGGCCTACCGCGATGGAACAGCACGCTGCCCGTCCCGAGAGTCACGAACCCGCTCCCGCTGGTCGCTGGAATCAACGAGCGGAACAAAAAAGAAAAGTGGTTGGAAAGATGATCTATTGAAAGCGAACCGAACGCAGTGAGTGTGAGCCTACCGCCCGCCGGGGCGTTGCGGTCCGGCTCTCCTGTTTTTTACAACTTATCCCGAAAAAATCCGCACAAACCAATCAACAGCAACAAACGCTATTATGGAAGGATTATGCATATTGCGTGATTTACCAGTTGATTTACGGTTTGCGCTCCGTCCGTCCGATGTATCCCACTGTGTTCACTTCCTCAAACGGAAACAGGAAAATTCAGTGTTTTTATGCTTTCTGATTTTTACGACAAACATCTGAGACCTTTTCCTGTTGAGCAGGAGATAGCCCTTTCGGAAGAAACGCCTTATTTCGGGGCGTTTCCTGAATTGTCCCGCGTGTTTCGGAAAGTGACCGGTTATCACCTTTCCTTACTTCCCAATGATGAATTTCAGGATGAGTATTGTGCAATCTTTCCCGTTTCCGCCGGCTGCGGAGAGTGTGAATGTTGTGTCGGCTTGCAGCGGAGCCTGACTTCCACTTCCTTGATTCCTGAAAAGGACGTGACGGCTCTTGCGAAGTCTGTGGCCGATTTGTTGGGAGAAACCTATTCCTGGCAGCATGAGCTTCAGGTGCGTGAAGCGGAACTCGCCTCACACATTCAGTTGACGTTTCACCTGCAAAAAGATTACGGGTTGTCGGAGCGGCTGACGCGGATATTGAAAACCGGTGCCGAATTGATCCAATGTTGTGCGGCGTCCCTCTATTTGCTGGACCACGAGACCTCTTATCTCAAGTTGCGTTCCTGCTGGGGAATTTCGCCGGAACGGCTGCTCGCCCCGCCGCGACCGCTCAACACGTCACTCAGCGACCTTGAAGCGATGCTGGGTCACGCCGTCATTTTGAATGAAGAGTTCCTTTACGAAAAGTGGAACACGCCGGAAGCATTTGAGACTTCCGTTTGCGTCCCGATTTCCAGTACGACCACCATTCACGGGACGCTTTGGTTTTTCGCCGCAAACAAGCGATCCTTCAGCGACACGGAACTCGGACTGATGGAGATCGTGGCCGGACGCATTGCGGTGGAACTGGAACGGACGGCTCTGCTTCGTGAGGGACATGACGCAATGATTTTGAAGCGTCAATTGACCGACGCGGAACATTCCCTCCAGGCACTTTTTCCCCAGGCAAGCCTTAAAGAAAACGGCTGGCAGTTTGCCGGCAGCATTTCACACACACGGCCTCTTGCGGCCGCAAGTTACAATTGGTACTCTCTTTCCGATCATGTTACGCTTGTTTCGCTCATTTCGACGGCAGAAAAGACCCCCAGTGTCGAGGCTCAGATTCGTTGCAGTCTGTTACAAACGGAAATCGGTTACCTCGCCCGCTATGTCAAATCCCCCAAACGGATTGCGGAGGAAATCCAAGACATCGCTTTCGCGGAAAAGGCGAAAAACAACACACTTGCCATGATGTTCTTTCTGGTGGACCATCAAAAGGAAGTGGTACGCTTGATGAGAGCCGGGCATTTCATTCTATTTCACATCGCGAAAACCAATGAGATTCGTTCTCTTGATAAGACAACGTTTACCAATGGTTTTGAGTTGAATGAAATGCAGCGGTTCCATCTTTTTTCCGGTGAGAGCCTTATTACCATACACACCGGCCAGGATTCGATGGCCTTTCGGGAAGAAATGGTGAAAAGCATCCTCACCAGATTCACCGCCCGGAATCCGTTACAAAAACACTTCAATGCTCTTATGATCGCAGAAACATTTACGGCATTTCTTCAAGACATGTTTTCCGGTGAAAACATTACCATTGTTGCCATTCGGAACGCCGGTTCTGCGGGGTGAAAAGCGGCACGGGGGCGTCTACCAGGCGATTTCCTGATATGAAACCTGCTGGATGGAACGGTTTGCAGGGGGAGTGCGGCGGCTCGTCGGCGGCAAGACCGGGGAAGGATTGTCCTGAACATCAATGATTCTGAGATCGACCGCCCCCTGCTCCTGTTGCAACAGCGACTCCTGCGTCAGCGGCACTTTCGGCACGGCAGGTGTGGTGGAAATCCGGGAACTCTGCGGAGAGGAATGCATCGAAACCGGCGGAAGGGCTTCGCGTGCCGGTGTGGGGGCAGACCGCCTCGGTACCGGACCGTTTGGATTCGCCGAAGGAATCCTGCTTTGCGGATTCGTTGCCGGACGCGCCGGAGTCGGTTGATTGATTGGCGTTCCTTGAGTTTCGTCATAAGGCCGGGCCTGAGCACTTCCCGTATAACCGCCGTAGTAAGTGCCGCCGCGGTAACCGTTCAGGACAGAGCCGTTTCGGTAAAGCGGGTCGCAATCCGAACCGCCGCACGAGTGACAGCCGTCCATACCGCCGACAGAACCGACCGGTCCGCAATTGTCGTAAGGGGAAGAGCAGACACGACATCCGACGAAAAAGACCATACACAACATCACCGCAAAGCGGACGAGACGACAAGACATCTGCTTCTCCCGAAAAATGAAAAGTGGAAAAACCAAAATTCCTATGTTCATTATCGGTGGAATAATCGATACAATACAAAAATTCTGCTTATTTTATTGGTTTCTGTGTGAAATACTGTCCGCAGAGCAAGATTTTCCCTTGAAGGGTGGAAAAATTTCCGAAAAAGCGGCAATTCCTCTTGACTTTGGGAATTGTCGCGATTAAAATTACAGTCATCAGGTTGATTTGTGTCAATCTGTGTGTTAAATTTTCGTTCAATACTTTCCCAAAACAGGAGAAAAATCATGCAAAACTTCGTTTCGTATCCAAAATGTCAAAATGAGGGGGGGGGGCAGTCTGCGTAATTTACCGTGTTGCCCGATTTTCTGCCCCATCCCGTTCCGGTTTCACCCTTGTCGAACTTCTTGTGGTGATTGCCATCATCGGGATTTTGATTGCTCTCTTATTGCCTGCCGTTCAAGCCGCCCGCGAAGCGGCTTCCCGGATGAACTGTTCGAGCAACATGAAAAATGTCGCCCTTGCGTTCCACAATTACGCGGATGTCCACAAGGCCTTTCCTCTCGGCGG
>JAISQK010000205.1 GCA_031274255.1 Planctomycetaceae bacterium
TGTTTGACGAAGAGGAATGGAAAGTGTTGTATTGTGTTGCGAACAGAACAAAGGAATCGCCTAAAAAACCGTACACGATAGGGGAAGCGGTGGAGCACATAGGTAATCTCGGCGGCCCCAGACGGGCCCCAAGCGACGGTCCGCCGGGTGTAAAAACAGTTTGGCGTGGCCTACAGAAATTCTACACCCTCTACGACTATAGGGAAATGTTTGATTTTATGGGTCAAGTTTAGGCTTGACGGTCGTGATACTGCAACCTTCCGACGGCTCTACGACAAGCTCAAACACCTGACAAACTGCACTTTTTATACCGACAATGGAGAGGCCTTTGTTAAAGTCCTGCTGTCGGAACGGCATGTCATCGGCAAAGCGCACCATTGCCGTGGAACACGACAACAGCAACACCCGCCGTCATTTGGGGAGATTGACCGGACGTACCAAAGTTGTTTCGAAAAAAGAGTTCATGGTTGATCTGTCTCTGCGTATTTGGCATACTGTCACAACCACCCACCGCTTCTCGCTGCTTCAGGAAAAGATTCTATCTCTATTTAGGGAAACACTCTTAAAAATCTTTCCAGCAAAAAAATGAGGGGAAACCGGATGTGTCCGCGGAACCGCCCGTACACAACCGACATCGCATGATATTGACCGTCAAGAAAACTTAATACAATCTTAACAATTCCTTAATATTCTCTTAACATTCGTATGGATAATGGCGTGCATCCTTATCGGACATGCCGAAGGTCGGCCTGTATTCGGGTAAGTGATAAAACACGGCGAACAACGGCAATAGACCCGTTGACGCCTTAATCACAGGAGAATCGTGAGATGAGAAGTCTTATTTTCAGAAAGAGTGCAAGTTTCAGAAGATTCAGTCTGGCCGCCTGCCTCAGAAGAGCCCGCAGGAAAATGTCGGAAATGCTGAGAAATGTTAATCTGGGGGGGGCAGCTTACGCTGCGGTAAAACAGGTTTTACCCTTGTGGAACTGTTGGTGGTCATTGCCATCATCGGGATATTGATTGCATTGTTACTCCCCGCGGTTCAAGCGGCCCGCGAAGCCGCACACCGGATGCAATGTGC
This sequence comes from Planctomycetaceae bacterium, assembly GCA_031274255.1. Classification (GTDB taxonomy): domain Bacteria; phylum Planctomycetota; class Planctomycetia; order Pirellulales; family Thermoguttaceae; genus WRMR01. Next base: position 1,082 of record JAISQK010000205.1, read on the forward strand.
AAACAACATGAGGCAAATCGGTTTGGCGTTTCACAGTTACCACGATTCAAACAAATGTCTCCCGGCCGGATGGAACAACATCGGTTTCTGCTGGAATGGTGCGATTCTGCCGTACATTGAGCAGTCGCCGCTTTTCAGCACGCTGGTGTTTGAGGAAACGGGAAGCAAGACGGTTTACACTGCCGGTATCGGAAATTGGGATCAGGGGTCTGCCAACGGTTATAAAACCGAGCAGCAAGGCCCCAATGCCGCAGCATGTGCCACCGTCATTTCGATGTATATCTGTCCGAATTTTCCGCACAAAGTTCAGGTGAACAACCAAAACATCATCGGAAGAGTCCAAAACAGTTATCTCGGCAGTTCCGGTTCTTTGTCGGCGGTTGACACAACCAGCCATCTTGAGGAAGCCAAACTGACTTACAAGGCCAAAGAATTGATTTCACACCAGCATAACACGGAACAAAACGGGATTCTTTACGGTTTCAGTGAAACAAAATTCGGAGCGGTTTCGGACGGGCTTTCCAATACGATTTTTGCCGGTGAAGTGCCGACGGATTCCAGTTTCGGCAAAGACGGGAATGCCAATGATCACTGGTATATCGGATCACCGCAGGCTGATCCCTGTTCCTCTGCCAATCCCACAACCGGCGGAGCGGAATTTTCTGAAGTGGTCGGTTCCGCATGGTCGCCGCTGAACACGTTTTTCCGGTTTCCTGAGACTCACGGTACGGTACTTCAGCTCGCCTTCGGCAGTTACCACGTCAACGGCGCGAATTTTGTCGCCGGCGACGGTGCGGTGCATTACATTTCAGACGGAGTCAATCACGACCTTTACAAGGCGTCCTTTTCACGGAACGGCAAGGAATCGGGAATCGGATTTTAACATAAAAGGAAAAAGGAAACGATGGAATCTGCAAAAATGAAATATGAACTTTCACTCTTGTTTGCGGCGGTGCTTATCGCACTTCAAATGACAGGTTGTCAGACGCATGCCCGGCGGGATTTCAGTCATCTGAATCTCGTTGAAGTCTCAGGAACGATAACGCTTGACGGCTCGCCGTTACCGGATGTTCAAGTGTTTTTCGTGGACAAGAAGACCAACACGCATTCGTACGGTCAGACCAATGAACGGGGGGAATATTCGCTCCTGTTCGACAGCACGAAATCCGGTGTGACTCCGGGGGAAAAACTGGTCCGAATCACTTCGCTTCCGCAAGGGGAAGAAGCGGTTTCCGGAGAAGGACGGGTTGTCCAAGCAAAGGATAAAGTCCCTGCGATGTATAACAAGGAAACAACTCTTGCCGTCAGTATTGACGCCGGCAAGAACCGGCAGACATTCGATTTTGAATTGAAGTCGGCAAAAGAAATGTCAAAATAAACAGAAAATGCTTCAATAGAAACAAGATCAATAAGGAATAAAATCATGACAAATCGCCGTAATTTTTTGAAACAAATGACTCTTTTAGGGGCAGCGGCCGTGACGCCGGTTTCGCTCGCACTTGGACAAAACGAATCACCGGCGGAACAGGCGGAACAGAGTGATGGTCTGTTTACCGTTCCGAGAGGTGAAATTTTGCGAAATAAGTCTCCCAGAAAAATCACGATTCCCGATGTGGAAGAGTTCAGAATTTTGAAAGGGGACTTCCACATTCACACGATTTTTTCCGATGGTTTCGTGATGCCGAAAGACCGGATCACCGAAGCCGTCGACAATGGTTTGGATGTCATTGCGATCACCGATCATATTGAGTACCGTCCGCATGTCGGCGGCAACGGGTTCAAACTTCTCGAAAAGAACGACGATCACAATATGGCGTACAACATTGCCAAACCGGAAGCGGAAAAGCAAAACCTGATTCTCGTGCGCGGAACCGAAATCACCAAAAGTGTGATGCCGCCGGGACATTTCAACGCTCTTTTTCTGGAAGATGTCAATCCGGTGGCCGTTGCCGTTGAGAATTGGAAAACCATGCTTGCGGTGGCCGCCGGCCAGGGCGGTTTTGTTCATTGGAATCATCCCGGATGGGTCGCACCGGGATCCGGAGGTCTCCGTAGCGGAGAAATGATGCGTTTCACTCAGGAGCATGAAGATGTCTTCAAAAAAGGGCATCTTCACGGCATTGAAGTCTTTAACGGCTCCTCTTATTATCCGGTCGTTTCCGAGTGGTGTGAAGACCGCAATCTTGCGTTGATCGCCAACAGTGATGTTCACTCCAGTGAATGGAACATGTACGGTCATCAGAATCCGCTTCGTCCCATGACATTGATTCTTGCGAAAGAGAGAACTTATGATGCTGTCCGTGAAGCGTTTTTCGCCAACAGAACAGTGGTCTTGGCGGCGGGAATGATCATCGGCCGTCCGGAATGGGTTGAAAAACTGTTCAAAGCGTGTGTTGAAGTGACCGGCAAACCGGGACTTTTGGAATTGAAAAACAAGAGTGACATTCCCTGTTTCGTGCAGGCGGGAGGAACTGTCCGTGAACTTGCCGCACAAGCCCGGCTCAGTCTTTATCGAAGCCACACGATAAAAAAACTGACGGTCTGCAATTGGCTCACCGGAATGAACAAACCGCTCGAAATCGCTGTCGGATAAGCGGTTCGGACATGACCGTCTCGCGGATCCGTTGCGGCACGAAAAGAAAAGCCGCTCACGACGGTCTGTTTGCCGTTTCTTCAAAGGATCAGGAGATTGTCGCGGTGAATGACATCGCGGTACGGGCAATGGCCGAGGATGGTATGGATTTCCTCGGTCTTTTTGCCCTGAATCAGAACGACCTCTTTTGCGGAGTAGTTACAGAGTCCGCGGGCGATTTCCATGTCGGAAGCATCCGTCACGGAAACAAGGTCGCCTTTGACGAATGTTCCCTGACAGCCGAGCACTCCGATCGGAAGAAGGCTCTTCCCTTTTGTCGTCAGGGCCTCCGCCGCCCCGATGTCGATGAGGATTTTCCCTTTGGTCTGACCGGCAAAACCAATCCAGCGTTTCCGTTCAGGAAGCCGTGTCCCTTGTGCGAGGAAAAGCGTTCCGGTTTCCTTACCGGCGAAGATGTCGGAAAGGGTGTCCGGTTTGTCGCCGTTGGCGATGATGACATTGCCGCCTGCTGCGGTCACCATTTGCGCCGCACGAAGTTTGCTTGACATTCCCCCTTTACTGTTGGGGGAGCGTTTTTCCGCCGCCATCTGCATCAGTGACGGCGACCATTTCGGAACAAGCGGCACCATCTGCGAACTTTTCCGCATCGGATCGCCGTCGAACAAACCGTCCACATCCGTCAGCAGAATCAACAGCGGAGACTCGAACAGATTGGCCACCAGTCCCGCCAAACGGTCGTTGTCGCCGAATGTGGTGTGCAGTTCCTCCACGCTGACGGTGTCATTCTCGTTGATAATCGGCAAAGCGTGAAAATCAAGAATCGCCCGGAGTGCATTGCGTGTGTTGAGATACCGCGTCCGGTTGGAAAGATCGTCCGCCGTCAGCAGCACCTGCGCCGCAAGACCTCCGAAAAGTCCGAGGGCCGTATTGTAGGCTTCCATGAGTTTTCCCTGACCGATTGCCGCAACGGCCTGAAGTTCGGGGATTTCCGTCGGACGTCTGGAAAGATTCAATTGTCCCATTCCGGAACCGACCGCTCCGGAACTCACAAGCACGACATAATGGCCGCGGGCAACGAGCTTCCAAAGTTCTCCGGTCAGTAATGAAATCCGCTCAAGATTAAGCCGCCCCTGACGATTGGTCAGAACATTCGTTCCGACCTTGACCACGATGACTTCCGCCGTCTGAACGATTTCCTGCCGCAATAAATCACTCATCATTATCTGTTTTTTTCACCCTATTCATATTAATGAATTAACGAAACATTTTCCACCGGACGAAGTTACTGTAATAAAATATCGGAATCGGACCTTTTCGGCAACCGGTCTTTCCGTTTTTTCTGAAAATCTTCTTCCCGTTGTTCCGGCA
>JAISQK010000214.1 GCA_031274255.1 Planctomycetaceae bacterium
GTACTCTACTATATTAATTGGTGTCATTTTATGAACGGGATTCATGGTGTCAATGGCGGGCGGCAAAAAAGACGAATTCCGCGGAAAAAACTTCCGGTCGGGATTCCCGGCGGAGAAAAGTTTGATTCCTGACAGAAAAATCCGGCTCAAATATTCCCTTTTCCGTCCCGAAGAGAGAATTTTGACACAAAAAGAGTCGGAATCGAGTCTCTGAGAAAGGAAAACGACTCAAAAAGAGTCGAATTGGATTCTCTGAGAGTCAAGCGAGGTTCTCAAAGAGTCAATGGTGAACACAAAAATGGAATTTGGGGGGCAGTAATCGGGAATTGACGAGAAATTTTTGCCTCCGGCGGGCCAACGCGAGGGCGTTGGATCCCAGTAGGAGCTGCCGCTCCGAAACAATAACCCGTTCGCGTTGCTCACTGGGAAGCGTGCCGATTCATCGCAGTCGCCTTCGGCCTCCGTTGTAAAGAGTCTTCAAACTGGTGCCGACCACACCGAAGGTGTTGGGAGGCCACCGCCCGCCGCGGCTCGCGGCAGGGATCCAACGCCCGTGCGTTGGCGCCGGGGGGCTTCTCCTGTTGTCTTCCTTAGAAATCAAATGCCTCCAATCCCTGCAAAAGCGGTATTTTTTGCAATGTATTATTTCTAGCGGACTGGAGTCTTTCTATTCTATTTTTGCAATTTTTGCACAACAGGGAGTAACATGGGAACGATGTTTCGCGATTTTTCCGGTGTGTGAAATTAATGCACTGTTTCGTAGTGTATAATCGGTTGGCAGGAGGAATTTGAGACACGACTTCACGGATGTCGCCTGAATTTCAGGTTTTTTCAAACCCAACACCATTTCATTACAGGAACATCAAAACATGTTGAACCATTTCAAAATCGGTACAAAACTTTTCATAGGATTCTCACTGACCCTCGTTTTGTTAGCCATTGTCGGAATCGTCGGCTACGTGGCGCTCACGAAAACAAAGCTCGGTCTGGATCAGGTTCTTATGGAAACGGAAATCACGCAAAATATCAGCGATACGACGGACCAGTTGTACATCGCCCAGATTGCATCGGCGAATCATTCCGGAACAAGAGACGTCACTTATTCTGATCAGGTCTCCAAGGCCACAAAGATTGCACTGGAGAAGATGGCCCAGGCCCATAGTAAAATGGATATTCCGGAAAACAAAACGATTACGGAACAGGTCATGGAACTGGCGAAAAAATTCGATGCGTTGGACAACGAATACAAAGCCATGCAGGAGGAACTGAATGCCATCACCCAAAAAAGGGCAAAGGCCGCGGATGATTGCGACAAAATTTTGCGTAAAACGCTTGAGACGGCCTTTGCCACCTATCAGAAGACGGAAAAAGACGGAAAACCGATCTCCATGGCCCATGTCATCAATTACGGCAAGTGCAATCGTCTTCTTGAAACGACGGAAATCATCCGCCGTGCGAACCTTGATCTGATGGTGACTCTGCAAAATCCGAAGCTGGCGGAGAAGAATGAAGTTTTTATCAAGGAGGTTCAAAACAAGTTCACGGAGTTGTACAGTGATGTGAAGTATCTTCAGGAACACATGATCACCCAGGACTGCCGCGAGATGCTGGGGCAGATACCGGACTATGCCAGGGAATGGGAAAAATATAACACCGCGTATATTGAGATTGCCATGAAACAGGAAAAAAATCTGAAAGAACAGGCGGACATTTCCGATCAGATCATGAAACAGACGACGTTATTGGTTGAAAATGTTGCCGATAAGGTTCAGAGTGTTTCCGAGGAAGCGGAGACCTTTGCCCGTATTTCGGGGACGGTCATTGTTTGTGCGGCGGTCGCGGCGGTGATATTCGGTGTGGTCTGTGCCATCCTGCTGACCTCGAACATCACACGCGGAATCAAAATCGCCACGACGGCAATGGAAAAACTGTCGGTCGAAGGGGATTTGAACGTGAGTGTGGATTCCGCATTCACAAAACGCGGTGACGAAATCGGTTATCTTCTTCGAGAACTGGAATCTCTTCTCAATGACTACCGCACCGTGGCCGAGCTGGGACAGTCCGCCGCTTCCGGGGACTGGACATTCCGCGTGAAAATCAAGAGCGAGAAGGATGTCATGAACAAAAACCTTGCGGTCATGTTCGATCAGGTCAACGGAGTGCTCAATCAGGTGAAGAGTGCCGTCAATCAGGTTTCCACCGGAGCCTCGCAGGTGGCGGCGGCAAGCGAAACCTTGTCGCAAGGAGCGACGGAATCCGCGGCAAGCCTCGAGGAGATCACCTCCTCCATGACCGAGATGGGATCGCAAACCCATCAAAACGCGCAGAACGCCGCGGAGGCGTCGCACCTTGCCAGAGAAACGAGTACCGCCGCCGGAAACGGTCAGGAAATGATGAAGCAGATGATTGCGTCCATGGAACGGATCACGAAAAACTCGCAGGACGTGCAAAGCGTCATCAAGGTCATTGACGACATTTCATTCCAGACGAATCTTTTGGCGCTCAATGCGGCGGTCGAAGCGGCCCGTGCCGGAACCCATGGAAAAGGATTCGCCGTCGTTGCGGAGGAGGTTCGGAATCTTGCCGCCCGGTGTGCCAAGGCCGCCGGTGAAACGAGTCAGATGATTGAGAACAACAACCGTCAGATCACCGAAGGCGCGGAAATCGCCCGGAAAACATCGGAAATGCTTGATCAGATTGTTTCCCAGGTGGCAAGCACCACCACGCTGATCAATGACATCGCCACGGCCAGTAATGAACAGGCTCAGGGGGTCAGCCAGACGACACAAGCCTTACAGCAGATTGATTCCGTGACGCAGCAGAATACGGCCAGTGCGGAAGAAACCGCCAGTGTCTCGAACGAGATGAACAGTTACGCAAGCAATCTGCAAGAAGTCGTTTCGCGGTTCAAACTGCAAACGGTCGTACCGGATCCGTCCGAGCATTTTACCGGCTCGGAACGTCGCACAGCGGATTACGAGGAATCGGTCTCTTTCTAGAGCGGGGCAACGCCGCGGCGGGCGGCAGCGTGGCACGCTGCACCGCACTTGCTCCCGGCCTCTTCGAGGCGGTCGCTTTCTGTTAGAGAAATCTTTCCGCTCGCGGACTCCAGTGAGCAACGCGAACGGGTTTGGCTCCCGGAGCGGCAGCTCCTACTGGGATCCAACGCCCTCGCGTTGGCCGCCGGAGGCATCTTTTTATAAGTCTTATGCCGTCAACGGTTCATAATGTGACGTTGGGATAACCCTGAATGTTTTCACTGGACGTTAAAAGGATATGAGAGAAACTTTTGTAAAAGTTTCCCTCAAACTCCCTTCAAAACTTTTGGTATTGATAAGATGCCGCGTAAAATCCCCGTCGGGAAGCCCCAGCAGGCACTTGCCTCATAGTCACTGCGTTCCATTCGGCTTCAATTGGAGAATCCTTCCAACCGCTTGCGATGGGCGATCAAACGGCACGTTTGGCTGTCGGCAGACATCCTTTTAAAGTTCGGTGCAAACGTTCAGGGGTATCCCAACGTGACATCATGAACCATTACCATTAATCACACAGGACTTTAAAAGAAATGCCTCCGGCGGGCCGCGACGCCGCGGCGGGCGGTAGCCTCCCAGTCTCTGCGAGACGGTCGGCCTCCGATGGAAAAAATATTCAACGGAAAGCGAACAATACGGAAGGTTCCATTCTCCGAAAATTGCAGCACCGGTTTTTCCTGCGCCGAAAGAACCGTACCTAAACAAAGAATAAACAGTGTGGAGAATACAGATTTCATGGAAATCTCCTTTTCAATTAAGTGTTTGAGGAAGTCTTGATTTTGGGACACGGTTCATTATATCCGGCCGGGAAATTTCGTCATTGGGGAGACGAGTCCAGCTTGACGAGTCCGCTGATTCTTCGGGAACCGCGTT
>JAISQK010000334.1 GCA_031274255.1 Planctomycetaceae bacterium
CGAACGATAAATCGCCTGACTATTGGAACGGTCCGAACAATGGTTTCTATGCGGCGCGAAGCAGTCACACTGGCGGTGTCAATGCCGGACTTGGCGACGGGAGCGTCCGTTTTGTAAACGAAACGATCAACCTTGAGGCATGGCGTGCCGTCAATACAATTCGCGGTGGCGAAACGGCTTCATTTTAGAACAATCATTTGAACATGCCCGGTGCAGATGGAACGAGTAACACGGTTTTGAAGGCGCCCACAACCTTTATGGAAACGGCGTTCCTCCCACAGACACTTTCAGTAAAACGGTGTCGGCGGACGGTACTCCGAGATGTCCGTCTGTTTGAACCAGTCAATGGTTTTTTGCAGTCCTTCTTCAATCCGGACGACCGGATTCCAGCCAAGCGTCTTCCGTGCGAGTGAAATATCAGGCTGCCGCCGTGTCGGATCATCCACTGGAAGCGGCTGCTGAATAATTTCAGAACGGCTGCCGGTAAGCCGGATAATCATTTCGGCGAGTTCGCGGATCGTGATTTCATGCGGATTGCCTATATTGACCGGTCCGATGAAGTTCCGGTTGTTTTCCATCATCAGAATCAGCCCCTGAACCAGATCGTCCCGATAACAAAAGGACCGCGTTTGGGAACCGTCACCAAAAATACTGATCGGCTCGTGGACAAGTGCCTGACGGATGAAGTTGGAAACGACACGTCCGTCGAAAGGGTGCATCCGCGGTCCGTAGGTATTGAAAATCCTGACAATACGGATCGGCATTTTGTGCATCCGATGATAGTCCATGAAGAGCGATTCTGCCGCACGTTTTCCTTCGTCGTAACACGCACGCGGACCAATAGGGTTGACGGAGCCTCGGTACAATTCGGTCTGCGGATGCACTTCCGGGTCACCATACACTTCACTCGTCGACGCCTGAAGGATTTTGCTCCGGCAGCGTTTGGCCAACCCCAGCATGTTCATCGAACCGGCGAGTGACGTTTTCATTGTCTTGATCGGGTTGTACTGGTAATGTCCCGGTGCCGCCGGACACGCAAGATTATAGATTTCATCCACTTCCAGCGTCAGCGGAAACGTGATGTCGTGCCGGATCAACTCGAAATTGGGATTACCGACCAAGTGAAGAATGTTGGACTTCTGACTGGTGAAAAAATTATCCGCACAAATCACGTCATGGCCTCTGCCGAGAAGAACCTCACAAAGATGCGATCCGATGAAACCGGCACCTCCTGTCACGAGAATACGTTTGATTTGCGTCATCTGTCTGATTCTTTGAGGGATTTGATATTCTGTGAAAAAATTTTTACGGAAACAATGAAGCAACGGTGATCCGATCCGTCAGTCAGATTGTCCTGCCACGTTTTTCAGGCAACGGCATGAAACCGGGACGTATTCCGCGAAGAGGCCGCCGCGAGAGTTTGTGAGAGATACTTCGATGAGACGGACTGTTCCCTCACGGACGCCGCTCTGCCATGTTTCTGATCTTGAACGCCGGAGTTCTCTTCGGAAGTACCGCTTTGATCCGCTTTGAGTTCCTCCGACCTTTGCTGCTGCAACTCCTGACGGGCTTCGGCTTCCATCTGTGACGCCTTGGCCGCCACTTTGTAGTCTTGTGAAGAAGGCTGTGCCGGAGCGAGTGCCGCCGCCTGAACCTGCTGAGCCTTTTGAATCGTGGCTTCAGGATCACCGTCTATCGGGGACGCGTCAATGGAAACCTCGCCGCCGACAGCATATTTTTTCCCGTCGGGACCGGTTTCAAAGGTGTAGCTGGCCCCGCTTGTGGCGTATGCTCCCGCTGCGGCAAGATGAGCCGCTTCGTGAGCACGGACTTCCGTATCACGGCTTTGCAACTCGGTCACCTGCTGCTTTTCCTTGTCGGTAAGTTCCTCCTCCGAAGAAAACGGCTTCTTTTCCAACCGGCTTTCCGATGTTTTGTCCGCTTCCCTCGACGAATCGGCGGACTTACGTTTTGCAGACTCCGCGTCACTTGTCTTTTTGGGGGTACTCGAAAGCGAGAGAATATCCCCGGATTCGCTGAGGATGTCTCCCGATTTCAAACCGGCGGACTTTTTCTCATCCTGCTCCTTATCCTTCTTTTTCCCGACTTTGGATGTTCCCTCCACCGGCTTTTGCGAGTCCACTCCGCCAATGGACCCGGAGTCCAAACGCGAACCTACTCTCAGTGACTGAGCGGCAAGACTCGAAAACGGACTGAAATAGAGCGACTGGATCGACATTTTTCACTGTTTATGTTAGTAAAGAAACGGAATATTCACGTTGAATATTAGGTTATAAAATCACAATGATGTTCAAAAATTCTCAAAATCCTACTTTTTATTTGTTTTGACACAGATATCGTTCTTATCGTCAAACCGATGAGCTTTTTTGACCGTTATCCGCAAAAAACAGTAAAATTTTTCCAATCAACCGTTACTAATGAATCCCATAATAAAAAATCAATCATTTTTACTGTCTTTGAACTCATTTCCAAGGCCGACAGGATTCCTCACCCATTTAAGGTTATTTTCCTCTACGGAACATCGGAGAGCGGTTCCCGCTGTAAAAAGATTGAGGAAAGATTAGACAGAGTCGTCAATAGTTTTCGCTCCTAATGGCCATACAACGAATCTGGACGGCCGCAAGAAAAGATGCGATGTTTTTTGCATAACGAGTCGCAATGCCGCGCCGGCGTTTCAGGTGTAAAAAAGCGTTTTCAACCCAATGACGTTTCTTGGACTACTCTTTGTCATACGCACGTTGTTCTTTGCGGTTTTTCCCGGGCGGAATCACCGCAGTCATTCCCGATGCCAGAGCGGTGTCAAGGATCGCGTTGGTATCGTAGCCGCGGTCGGCAAGCAAAAACCGTGCGTCAATCCCTTCGATCAGATGTTCTCCCAACTTGCAATCCGCGACGGTCCCTGCTGTTATCAACATTCGGACCGGCATACCACGCGCATCCACGGCCAAATGAATTTTGGTATTGAGCCCCCTTTTGTCCGTTCCATGTCCTGGTTTCCTCCGACCGCACCGGGATGCACCTTGACATGACTCACATCAATCATCAACCATTCAAAATCGGGTTCTTTGACCAACAACTCAAGTAATTTTTCCCATACGCCCTTGTCACGCCGGCGGCAAAATCCGGCGGTGCGTATTTTTCCAACTGCCGTAATCCGGGGGCAAATCGCGCCACGGTGCCCCCGTGCATAAGATCCAAACGCCGGTAATCCGGCCAGCAGAAACAGGCGTTGAGGAATGGCCGATTGTCGCGGGCGTTACCGCCCCATGTGCCTTTGCGTCCCGGCAGATAGTCTTCGAGTAATGCTCCCATTGCATCCGAAATGTCATGCCGATGATAAGCCGCGTCCATCTGAGAAAACCTCCATTTTTTCCTTGATTATAACACTCTGGTTTTCCTCTGTCAACTCGTGACGACACCGCCTAAAGTCCTGCCGTCGGAACGGCATGTCATCGGCAAAGCACACACCATTGCCGTGGAACACGACAACAGCAACACCCGCCATCATTTGGGAAGATTGACCAGACGTACCAAAATTGTTTCGAAAAAAGAATTCATGGTTGATCTGTCTCTGCGTATTTGGCATACTGTCACAACCACCAATCGCTTCTCGCTACTTCAGGAAAAGATTCTATCTCTATTTAGTGTCTGCCCGAAAAGTCATAATAATCTATGATACAGTGATTTATTGAAGAAAATCAGATGTGAATAATTTTTCAACAAGGGAATACAATTCGAGTTATACTCGAAAGTTGTGTATGAGTTGAAAAAGCAGCGGGGTTATTGGAAAATGGTGAAGTAAAACAAACCCCATCATTTTACAAGGAACCCCCGCAATGAAAAAGTTTAACAGAAAGTCGGAAGTCAATCCGGTCGTCGATCAAAAATTGTCAGCAACCGGAAAAGATTTGTTTGAAAATGCAGACAAGCAGACGTTTCAAAGCGAGATTCGGATCGCTCCGACGGGTTCGAGCGACCTGATCACCGAACTCGCACGGCTTGGAGCCAGGAAA
>JAISQK010000346.1 GCA_031274255.1 Planctomycetaceae bacterium
AGGCATCAATGATTGTCTGAGCCGTGTCGAAACCGATTATCAATCCGAACTCGACACTCTCATGCAACTCAATTTCCAAAACCTTAAAAAGAGTCAATTAATGGCGTTGTAATGTATATATAGCAGTCAACACTCTCAAAATAAAAATATCGCCGGAATCTGCCGATAAGCCATTGACTTCAACAGAGGCCGCGTTGATAATAACAAGATGCTGTCCGAGAAGGAAACAAAAGAAAAGGAAATCACAATGGCAAATTCAAATACCCCTCAGAAGATTGTCATCGTCGGCGGAGCGGCCGGCGGGGCAACCGCAGCCGCAAGACTCCGCAGGCTTTCCGAATCGGCGGAGATTGTCATGCTGGAACGCGGCAGAGACATTTCCTCCGCCGGTTGCGGTCTGCCGTACTATGTCGGCGGTGAAATCACGGAGAAATCCGCTCTGACACTGCAAACACCGGAAACGTTCCGAAAGCGGTTTCATGTGGATGTCCGTGTCGGTCATGAAGTCACCGCAATAGACCGGTCGGCAAAAACTGTGTCGGTGAAGAACCTTCAGACCGGCGAAACCGGCACGGAACACTACGACAAGCTGATCCTCTCAACGGGCGCCGAACCGGTACGTCCGAAACTGGACGGCTTCGGTTCCAACCGTATTTTTACGCTGCGGAACATTCCCGACACCTGCCGCATCCGTGAGTTTCTCGAAAGTCACAAACCGGAATGCGCCGTTGTCGCGGGAGGGGGGTACATCGGTCTGGAAATGGCGGAAAACCTACACCGTGCCGGACTTGATGTCACGATTGTTCAGCGGGGTGAGCATGTTCTCGAACCGCTTGATTTCGACATGGCGTGCGATGTTCACCGGCACATCGAAAGCAAGGGCGTGCGTCTGCTCCTGAAAAACGAAGTGCTGTCCGTCTCGGAACAAAACGGCAAACTCCGCGTGACGCTGCAAGACATGGAGATCGCCGCGGAGATGATGATTCTGGCGACCGGTGTCCGGCCGGAAAGTTCCCTCGCCCAAGACGCCGGGCTGGAGGTCAACAGCCGCGGGGCGATTGTGGTGTCGGACGCGATGCGGACGTCGGACGCCGAGATTTACGCCGTCGGCGATGCGGTGGAAATCTCGGATTTTCTCACCGGACAGAAAGGCTACATGCCTCTGGCCGGTCCTGCCAACAAACAGGGACGCATCGCGGCCGATCAGATTTGCGGCATTGATTCGCGGTACACCGGCACACAGGGGTCCGCCGTCTTACGGGTCTTCGACATGACGGTTGCCGTGACGGGACTCAATGAAGCCGCGGCCCAAAAAGCCGGCTTGAATTATGAAAAGGTCTTCCTTTGGCCGACAAGTCACGCCGGTTATTATCCCGGCGCGGTGAACATGTCGCTCAAGGTACTCTTCGAAAAACCGACAGGCCGACTTCTCGGGGCACAAATCACCGGTTATGACGGTGTCGATAAACGCTGCGATGTGATCGCCGCGGCAATCCGTGCGAAAAGGACCGCTTACGACCTCACCCGTCTGGAACTCTGCTATGCTCCGCCGTATTCCTCCGCAAAAGACCCTGTTAATATGGCAGGGTTCGTGATGGAAAATGTCCTCACGGGAAAAGCCGGACTCTTCCATTGGCACGATGTCGCGGCACGGCAGAAGGAGCCGGATGTAACATTGCTGGATGTCCGTACCCCGATGGAGTATGCGAACGGTCACATGGACGGTTTTGTCAACATTCCGCTTGATGAACTTCGGGAACGCCTCGGAGAACTTGACGCTTCGAAAAAGGTTTACGTCACATGTCAGGTGGGGCTTCGGGGGTACAACGCGGCAAGAATTCTGATGCAAAACGGTTTTGACACTTATAATCTGAGCGGCGGATACCGGTTGTGGCACTCGATTTTCGGTCCGAAAGTCAAGCCGCCTTCTCAAAACACGGCAATGCCCGCGGCACCTGCCGGGAAACCGTCAGACGCAGGCCAAACAATCGGCATTGATGCGTGCGGACTGCAATGTCCCGGACCGATCATGAAGCTTTCCGCCGCGATGAACGCAGCCAAGGAAGGCGACATCATCGAAATCAAAACGACCGATCCGGCATTTGCGAGCGACGTCGAAGGGTATTGCCGGCGGGTCGGCGGCGTTTTGCTGGAATCGGTGAGTGAAAAAGGCTTCTGCCTTTCAAAGGTTCAAAAAGGGAAAACGCCTCAAACGGTAAAAACAGCTTCAAACGGCAAAAACTTCATTGTGTTCTCCGGTGATCTCGACAAAGCGGTTGCCGCATTCATCATGGCCAATGCGTCGGCGGCACTCGGTCGCAAGGTAAGCATTTTCTTCACGTTCTGGGGACTCAGCATTCTCCGTAAACCGGGAAAAGTCGCCGTCCGCAAGAGCTTTCTTGAGCGGATGTTCGGTTGGATGATGCCGCGCGGGTCCCGAAAATTGCCGCTTTCCAAAATGAACATGGCAGGCTTCGGCCCTCAATTGATTCGCATGGTAATGAAACGTAAAAACGTGGATTCTCTGGAAATGCTGATTCAGACCGCTCAGCGGCAGGGCGTCGAACTGGTCGCGTGCGCGATGAGCATGGACGTGATGGGAATCAAACCCGAGGAACTCCTCGACGGGGTGAAAATAGGCGGTGCCGCCGCGATGCTTGCTCATGCGGAAGAGTCTGACATGTCGCTGTTCATTTAGCGGTTTGTGATCGTCTGAAACGGCATATTCCCGATGGAACTTTCCTTTGGGGATTTTTTGTGTATAATGAATATTATCGTGGTTGCTTGGCCCGTTCTCATTTTGCACAAAAATATCATGTCTTCCGCCGATTCCTCCAAAAAACGTACGCTTAACGATTTGACCAATGCGCAATTCGACGACTATCAGGTTCTCCGGCGAATCGGAAGTGGTGCGATGGCCGATGTTTACGTTGCGCAACAGGTTTCATTGGGCCGGCTTGTGGCAATCAAAGTGCTGAAATCGGAATTTTCCAAAGACGAAACCTATGTCAAACGTTTTGTTCGCGAAGCCAAAGCGGCCGCACGGCTCGTCCATCCGAATATTGTGCATATTTACGAAGTCGGCGAATGGAGCGGTTTGCGGTACATCGTGCAGGAATATGTTCAGGGAATCAATCTGGCCCAGTTTCTCAGTCAACATGGGGCGATGTCGCCGCGTCATGTTTTTCTCATGATGTGGCAAGTTGCGTCAGCACTTGAACTTGCGGCGAAATCCGGCATTGTTCACCGCGACATCAAGCCGGAAAACATTCTCATCAGCGAGCAGAAAAATATGAAGGTCGCCGATTTCGGGCTGGCACGGGTCGAGGACACAACAGATCAGGAGCTGCAACTGACAAAAATCGGTATGACACTGGGAACACCATTGTACATGAGTCCGGAGCAGTCGGAGGGAAAAACGCTCGATCACCGGAGCGATATCTATTCTTTCGGGATCACCTGTTACCACATGCTCGCCGGTTTTCCACCGTTTCGGGGAGACACGGCGTTGAGTGTCGCCATTCAACATTTGAAGAAAGAACCGGAATTATTGGAGCTGATCCGTCCCGACATTCCGCCGGCGATGTCGCGGATTGTTCATAAAATGATCGCCAAGGCTCCTGAAAACCGGTATCAATCGCTCACCAAACTGAAAACCGACCTGAAACAGTTGCACGCACTGGTTTTTCGCGAGGATTCGTCCGTATCGGAAACGCTCACCGATTGGGACACCTTGCAGCTTGATGTTTTGGACACCTCGCTCATCGCCGTCACCGAAAAACTCCAATCGACGATGGTGTTCGAAACGAGTCTTTTGAAAAAACGCCGCAAAAATTGGGTTTTAGTCACAGCGGGCGTGCTGGCGGTCTTTCTTATAGGTGTTTTTTGGGGACTCCATCCCGGCGGAGCGAAGCAAATGCTCCAAATTGAAGAATTGGCTGCGGAAATCCCTCAAATGGATACCGTACAGAAACAATGGGCACTTGCGGCCATGCGGCGGACTCCGGAAGCCTGGAAAAGTATTGAGCGTTTTCCGAATCAACCGTATTGGAACGCCATGGCGAAACGGCAGCTTGCGTGGTACTATTTCGCAGATCAGCCGCAAAAAGCGAAACCGTACTTTCAAGACCTTGCCACGAAAAGTTCCGATCAGGAAGACATTCTCATCGGTACCATCGGACTCGCCTGGGTCAGCGCGGAGGAAAACGACATGACTCAGACCGAACGGCGTCTGAAAACCATTGAGCCGGAAAGTGTGCCGTTAAACAACGAAATCGCTGTCCAAATCCTTCAATCCCTGCACTTCAAACACAATATCTCCATCAACCAGTATTTAACTCCGAATCTCCGGCGTCCGTAAACAATCACCAATGGTCAAAAACAATATGTACGGAATGGGAAGACTCAGGAGTGCCGGCGGTCATTTCCTTTTCCGAAACATTGTCTTTCGCCGTATCACGTTCCTGAACGGCAGGACTGGCGGATAACGAAAAATCCGCGTGGCTATCTGTTTTGATGTCTTCCGCCGGATTTTCAAAATAATGCAACGTGTTCATCCCGACGGAGGAATCTTCCGGTTCAGGGAAATACTGTTTCAGTTCCTTGGCGGCGGTATGAAACGGATTCTCTCCGGTTTCCATTGACTGATGAATCCGTCCCAGTTGAATTCGGCACTGCTCGTAGTCTTTCGGCGATTTCAGCCAGAAACTTATTGCTTCGGCCGCTTCAGCCGCACGGTTTTTCGGAGTCAGAAACTCCGGAAAAACCATATTATCCTTGTCTTTATCAGAATAATCATTAGGGGCAATCCGCGTTTGATAATAGATGTCTTCGGGAGTGAGAAGATCGACACCGAGTATGTTGACCAAGGTGATGTACCTCACACGCCGGAAAAAACGCTGCACCTGATAGGCGAGCGGATTCAACCGGTAATAAATGACGGTCGGCACACGGTGAATCATCAGTTCCATTGAGACGGAACCGGAAACCGCAATACAAACCTTTGCGGCACGGATCAGTTCCTGAGTCTGATGAGTCAGAATAGGAATCTCCTGAAGACCGGCTTTTTCAAGGAAATTTTTGATGACAGGCACCTGCGGCTCCCTGAGCGCACCGATGATCGGCTGGATTTCAGGATACTTGGCGCGAATCCGTTTGACCGCCTGAAGGATTTCTTTGAGATTGCTTGTGATTTCCTGATCCCGTGAACCGGGAAGAACCGCAAGAATCGCCGGATGTTCCCGCCGGAGCTGTTCGACCAAATCCGCATCAAATGTCTGATGTTTGGCTTCCTCAATGAACGGGTGACCGATTTCAATGACACGGCATCCATGTTGCGAATACCATCGGGTTTCAAACGGCAAACAGGTAAAAACCGCATCCACATACTTTTCCATTTTCTTGATGCGCCACTGTCCCCAGGCCCAAATCTGCGGCGGCATATAGTAGTAAACCGGAATGCCGCACTTTTTTGCCGCGGCGGCGATCCACCAGTTGAACCCCGGAAAATCGACCAGCACGACAGCTTTGACATTCTGTTCCGCAAAATACTTTTGAGCGTCACACACGAGACGGCGGAACTGAAAAAGCCGGGCGGCGATCCGCGCAAACCACATGATCGCCATTTGCGTCATGTCAAAAAGAATACAGCAGCCGGCTTTGGCCATTTCAGGGCCGCCGTAACCGACACATTCCGCATCGGGAATGACACGGCGGATTTCCTGAATCAGTGATGCCGCGTGAATGTCACCGCTCGGCTCACCGGCGGAAAAGAAGATTTTCGGAATTTCTTGGGAAAGTCCGGTTGTTTCGGAATGACTCATCGTTCACCTCTCTGTCCTGTTTTGATAATTCCCAATAATGATTTCATCTCCTTATTATGCCACAAGTCCGGGAATGACACAAGACATTTCCAGCCTTGTCAGAAACAATGATGACGGTATAATTTACAAAATTGAGAGAGCATGGACTTTTTTCAGACCGAAAAAATGATTACAAAAATAACCGGTAAACTTCTGGCACTTCATCTTGACGCGGCGGTTCTTGAAGTCGGACAGTTTGAGTACGAAATTCTGATTCCTGAATTCACACGGCGGCATCTCCAGAGTGAAGTCCAGAAACAGGTCAGTCTTCACACGATCGAGTATATCGAAGGGAACCAGATGCAAAGCCGCATGACACCGCGGATGATCGGTTTTCTCACTGAAGCGGAACGGGAATTTTTCGAGTTGTTTTGTTCGGTGGATGGTGTCGGAGTCAAGAAAGCTCTGCGGGCAATGATCCGGCCGGTTCGTGAGGTTGCGGCGGCGATTGAGGAAAAAGAGGAAAAATGGCTCTCCAGCCTTCCGGGAATCGGGGCGGCAACGGCGGAACGGATTGTGGCCAAGTTGCGGCGGAAAGTCCCGAAATTCGCACTCATGGCAGTACGTGAAGAACTCCCTGAATCGGAAACACAGCGTGATGTTGTGTCGGAAACTTACGAAGCGTTACTCTCGCTGGGACATTCGGAGTCGGAAGCCAGACGGTTCATTGATTCGGTTTTGACGGCGAAGAAAAAGTTCAAAGATACCGCGGAACTTTTGCAGGCAATTTATCAACAGTCCGGCAAAAGCTGAACCGGAAAACGTGCCGTCGCATTTCTTACAGAGAGTCCTATTCCATCTCCTCTCTTCTGAGAGAATTTTATTATATACCCCTCAACGATAATAATCATCTATTTTCAAGATTGGTATAAAATGATATAATTCTTGTTTTTCGTCTAAGTTTGTTCAGGAGGAAGATGATGTTGCGAGTCCATTATACGGAGGAAGAACGGAAGACTTTTCAACGATTATCAATCCGAACTCGACACACTCATGAAACTCAATTTCCAAAAACTTAAAAAGAGTCAATTAATGCCGTTGTAAGGTAATAGAACACAGTGACCATGAGACAAGTGCGATCCAATGTGCTACGTTGGCACCGCGGCTCGCGGTCGGGATATAACGCCCGTCTCTGTTTGAGTCACCACTCTCAAGGGAATTTGATTCTTTTGCGTTTTTCACAGCCATTATTTTTCTTTCATTTGCGGCGCATCATCAGTGCCTGACGAAGCCCGCTCTGGACAGAGGCTTTTTTCTCCGCTTCCCGTTTGTCGTGGAGCTGTTTTCCCTTACAGAGTCCCAACAGGAGTTTGGCGCGTCCTTCTTTAAAATAGAGTTTCAGCGGCACAAGCGTCAGACCTTTTTCGTAAGCGCGCATGGCAAACCGTTTGACTTCACGGCGGTGCATCAAGAGTTTGCGGTCGCGTTTGGGACGATGGTTGAAGCGGTTGGCTTCCGTATATTCGGGAATATCGCATCCGATGAGCCAAACTTCCCCGTCGCGCACGCGGCCGTAGGATTCCGCCAGGGAAACGGTTCCGCTCCGCAGACTTTTGACCTCACTCCCGACAAGGACAAGGCCGCATTCGAGCGTGTCGAGAACGGTGTATTCGTGTCTTGCTTTCCGATTTTCCGACACGACCCGTTCATTGTCGTTTGCGGCGGACGGCGGCTTCTTTTTTGATTTGGACATACGATTTTCTAAAATTCAAACATTATTGCTCTTATTATCTCACAAATCTCACGATTCCGCAAGGGACAACGTTCAAAACCGGGAGAATTTTCCATCCTGCCCTGAAAATTGGAACAATCGTTAAAAATCGCTCAAAAAGAAATAACGTTACATCCGTCATTGAGACGATGAAAGCGGGGAGGACTTTTCTTTCTCCCAGAGGAATGTTTCTCGGAACGGAGTTTGGCAAAAATCAGTAAGATGGATAAAATAAAAATATTTTTGCGGTAAACCGGAGCAAAATAATGGCTTTTTCTTTGAATTTAAGAACCTCTTTTTTGAGAGCGGTATTGTTACTGATTCTTTTTGCAGGAATCTGTGTACCACAAACCGGCACAGTATGGGGAAATCCGATTGAAGTCAATAGTTATGAGGGACTCGTACAGGCTTTGAAAATCGCAAATGAAAGTAACACTCCTGTCGAAATCATCATTACGGGATCCATCACACTGGAAGGAGAGTTGCCCGTCATCACCAAAGAAGTCACAATTAAAGCCGATCCTCATCAACCCTTGGGTTCCATTAAAATTGACGGTGCCGGAAAATACCGCGGCTTGTACATCAACTCCTCAGACCCAGTCGAGATCAACGGACTGAATTTCACCAATTGTACGGCAAACGGCAGTGACGGAGGAGACGATGCGTCCGGCGGCAGCGGCGGACTTGGAGGTGCCATTTACGTCGAAAAAGGAGAAGTGATCTTGAAGGATGTCCATTTCCAGGACAATACCGCCCGCGGCGGGGACGGCGGAAAAGCCGTTTATAACGGTCCCTCTTCCGGTTCCGGCGGTGGAAACAGCGAATTCGGGAACGGCGGAAGCGGAGCCTATGATGACGCGGATTCCAGACAGGGGGGTATCGGTGCCGGAGACGGCGGGATGCAAGAGGCGGTTTACGACCCGCAACGGGATCAGACCTCACAAGCCGAACGGACCGGCGGAGGCGGTCTGGGAGCCGGCGGTGCGGTTTTTGCCAAAGGGGGAACAATTAAATTCGAATACACCCAGGACTATTATGAGAAATACGCCGGCCAAAACGGAACCAATCCGTTTCAAAATAACATGTCCGCCGGCGGTTCGGGCGGAGGCGGAACCGCCGGTGACGGGGACGCTTTGGGAGACGGAATCTTTCTTCTCAAGGGAGGGATTGTTTTTACGACAACAGCCGGAGAAACTCTCCGAATAACAAGCAGTATTGACGGTGTTGCGGCGGCCTCGAACCTTGACTGGGACGACCCTGAAACTTATTAGGAAATTAAAGATAACTACTATGGAATATTCACCGTTGCCGGCGGCGGAACATTGGAACTCACCGGAAACAACACGATCACGGCGGTTGTCAATATTACGGATAATTCGATTCTGACGGCCGACAGTGCCGGGAACGCACTCGGCAAATATGCCTCTGTCGTGATTGAGAACGGCAGCACCTTGGAAATCAAACGGAGTGAGACGATTGGTTATCTCGAAGGTGAGGGAACTGTTGAACTCGGCGGCGGGAGAACACTGACCATTGCCGGAAAGGAAGACCCGGACAACCCGGGAGTTAATCCTTTTACCAATGCTTCATTTGGCGAGTTTGCCGGAATGATTCAGGGGGACAATAACGGCACCACCAAAGAATATCTTGTCAAAACCGGAACAGGACGGCTGATTCTCAGCGGCGACAATAAAACACCCAATGAGTATGGCGGCACTCACACCGATTATTTCGACGTTACGATCTCTCAGGGGACGATTGAAGTGCGGGATAACAACGCTCTCGGCGGCGGCGACGTGTACAGCAAGAACGTGGATTTCGGGACAGGAACGAATTTGCGGAATTCCCTGGAAGCGGGAGCCATGGGTCTGAATATTGCCAACAACATTCACATCGTGACCGGGGAAACCATTAACGGAACGAAAGTCCACTAAAACGGTTTTGTCGTCGGCGGGGAATCTTTGACACTCAGCGGACAGATCACCGGCGGCAATCTGATTGTCAACATGGCGGATGCCACAGACACCCTCAATCTGAGCAATACCGACAGTACCGCGAGAAACAGTTACGCGGAAACCCGGATTTCCAAAGGAATCGTCGCGGTCCATGATATTGGCGGCGGGACTGCCAACACACTCGGTAACGGGGC
>JAISQK010000235.1 GCA_031274255.1 Planctomycetaceae bacterium
CCGGGATCCAACGCCCTTGCGTTGGCCGCCGGAGGCAATGATTCTCTTTCCTACTGTCTCATGTTTGCTGAATCCTGATTGTACGACTCCCCTGATTCTACCTTGAAATTTTTCCAAAAACAAGCGGCCGGGAGTGTTTTTTTATCAGCCGGCAACTCCGATCGAACGATGGGAAACACACGGATACGATCTGCGTCAATCAATGAAACGCCAAAAGCGGAATTGAGATCCATTCCGAACCATTGATCTGCAACCCGACGGGGCTGTCTCCTGTACTTTTTGAGAATTTTGGGTACAATCAGCGAATTGTTTGACAGTCTTTTTCCAAATGACCTGAATTGACGGGAGACACGATGCCGGAGATTGTTCCTTTTGCGGGTTTGCGTTACAATGTTGATAAAATTGGAAAACTTTCGGATGTCATCGCTCCGCCGTATGACGTGATCAGTCCTGAAATGCAGGACGAACTGCTCGCGAAGCATCCGAACAATGTGGTGCGGCTGATTCTCGACAAGATTTCGCCGTCCGACACCGAGTCGGACAACCGTTACACCCGAACCGCAAGGACGCTTAACGACTGGAAGGCGTCGCAGGTATTGGTGACGGAACCGGAACCGGCACTTTACGTTTATCATCAGATTTATACGGCCGCGGGACGTGATTATTGCCGGAAAGGGTTTATGTGCGGCGTCAAGGCGGACCCGTTCGGTGAAGGACTCGTTTTCCCGCATGAACTGACGCTGAGCGGTCCGAAAGCGGATCGGCTGATGCTGACCGTCACCTGCAAGACGAATTTCAGTCAGGTCTTCGGACTTTACCCGGACGACACCGGCGAGGTTCAAAAGATTCTCGACGCGGCGGTTCAGGGACTTGTTCCGGTGGAAGCCGTCGATCATCTCGGCGTCCTCAACCGGATGTGGGCGGTCACGGATTCCGCAGTGATTACCGAAGTGAAAAGGCTGATGGCCGGACTTCCGGTGTTCATTGCCGACGGTCATCACCGTTATGAGACGGCGTGCAACTATCGAAAGCAGATCGCCGAAATGGGAGAACTCACGCCGGACCATCCGGCGAACCATGTTCTGATGATGTGTGTTGCAATGGATGATCCGGGCTTGATAGTTTTGCCGACTCACAGGCTTTTTTCCGGTGTTCCGGAATGGACAATGGAAGAGCTTTCAGATAAATTAGGCAAGCTGTTCCACGTGAAACAGATAGGGGACGGTGCGGAATCGGCGGGTTCGGCTTGGGCGGAAATCGAGAGAGCCGGTTGTCAGAATCAGATCGCCCTTTACACCGCGAAAGATCAGAAATGGAGCATCGCTTCGCTGACGGAGGACGGCCGCGAGGAAATGGACAAAGCCGCCGCCGAACATCACCCGGAATGGCGTGAACTGGGGGTCGGCATTTTGCACCGGCTCATCGTCGATACGGTTTTGCGGCTCACCGACATGGAAAAACCGAAATACGTGCATCTTATTGAGGAAGTCGTCGCGGAGCTGCGGACCGGCGGATTTCCGCTTGCCGCACTTGTCATGCCTGCGACGGTCGGGCACATCCGCTCGCTGAGTCTCATGGGGGAACGGATGCCGCCGAAGAGTACCTATTTCTACCCGAAACTTGCCGGCGGTCTGGTTTTCAAGCCGTTGGAATAGAAGTGGAATCCATACAGTCAGTTTAATCTTTCAACATACTCGAACTGATTGAAATTTCCCATGAAAATAGACAGACCCATTATGAAGTTGTATCACCCGGTTTTTTTCAAGAAATATCATGAAAGCCACAGAAAAGCAAATCAAAGATTTTTTAGCGTCCAACGAAGTACAGTTTGTCATTCCTGTCTACCAGCGCAATTACGATTGGTCCGTCGGTCAATGCAGACGTTTGTTGGACGACATTCTCGAAGCGGGAAAGAATCAAAAGAGGAATGCCCATTTCATGGGAAGTATCGTGTACATTCACGATGACGTTTATACAACATCAAGCGTCAAAGACTTGACGATTATAGATGGGCAACAACGTATTACGACACTGACACTCATCTATTTGGTTCTCCACCGTCTTGCCAAAGAGTTGTGTGATGAAGGATTGGCTGATAAAATTCTCGAAACGTTTCTAATCAATAAGTTCGCCGCCGAAGAGGAAAAACTGAAATTGCGTCCGACTGAAAACAACGACAAAGCATTGAAATGTTTATTACGTTATGAGGAACATGAAATTTCTCCGGCTTATTCGAAACTTATTGGTAATTTCAACTTTTTTAAAAAAAAAATCACAAAAGACAATTATCAGGTTGTCTTACAGGGACTTTCCAAATTGATGTTTGTTGAAATTTCTTTGGATAGAACATACGACGATCCGCAACGGATTTTTGAAAGTCTCAATTCGACAGGTTTGGATTTGTCCCAAGCGGATTTAATCCGAAACTACATTTTAATGGGATTGCGGAGAGCAGATCAAAATAAGATTTATCGGAATTATTGGGAAGTGATAGAACAATCCGCAAAAGATGAAACTTTGAACATACCCAAGGTCTCGGATTTCATCAGGGATTTTTTGACATTGGAAAATAACAAAATTCCTAACAAGGGAGATGTTTATACTGAATTCAAGGACAAATATCCCATTATGGCGGTTGATGAACTCAAGACCTATTTGGAAAAAATCAAGGGATTTGCCAAACATTACAACAAATTACTCAATCCAAAAAAGGAAATCGATAAGGATATACAATTGCAGCTGGAGTATATCAGCCGTCTTGAAATTTCTGTTTCATTCCCGTTTTTGATGCAAGTTTATGACGATTACGATCGGTCAATCATCGACAAGAGAACATTTATCAGGATATTGGGATTGATTCAGTCTTATACATGGAGACGATTTGTATTGGGGTTGCCGACAAGTACATTGAACAAAGTTTTTATGACACTTTACGAAAAAGTTGATCTTTCAAATTACCTTTACTCCATTCAAAAATCATTGCTTTTGAAGCAAGGCACTCAAAGATTTCCTGCAAATAGTGAAGTCATTGATGCGTTGAAATTCAAAGATGTTTACAATATCAAGCCGAAGAGTAGAGATTATTTTTTAGATAGACTCGAAAACTTTGAAAACACCGCAGAATATGTGATTGTTGTGGACAATCCTAACATCACTATTGAACATATATTCCCGCAAATACCGAATCTCAAATGGAAAATAGAGCTGGGGAACGAAGAATTTACGTTCATTAAAGAAAATTATTTGCATACGATTGGAAATCTTACGTTGTCAGGTAATAATGGAAAATTGGGCAATAAGTCTTTTACTGAAAAAAGAGACTTGCCGGAAGTGGGGTACAGAGCAAGTCGATTACATTTGAACCAGTATATTGCAACGCTTAAGAAGTGGAATCGTAAGGAAATTGAAAAGCGTTTTGAGTGGATTGCTGCTCGATTTTTGAAAATATGGGAGTACCCTGACATCAAGGTTGAGTCTGATGAATTTGAAAAAGGCGAAGTGAATATTTTTGATGTGGATGATCCGACAAATAAAAGGCTTGAATATGCAATTTTCTTCGATGAAAAAATTGAGGAAACTCAAATTACGAAATTTTATGTCGAAATTATCAAACGATTGTTTGTATTGCAGCCGGGTACATTTTTTTCGACGGAGTTAGGGCAGCGTATCGGTCTTTCCACAGACGAAGAAAAACATCATTTACGTGAAGCTGCACCGATCAGTGAGACTTATTTTATTGAAACCAACTGTTCCAGTTTGGTAAAATTTACAAAAATTAAACAGGCACTTACTTTTTTTGAGTTGCAAGATGAATTAACAATCAAATTCGCAGATTGAAAATTACCTGTCAAGGAATGAAAATCCGTGTTTCGCAGCCGTTTCACTTTTTCCAGAGGAAAATTTAAAAAATTTTCCCCTTTTTCTTTTTTGTCTCTTGACTTTTCAGGCCATTTTAATTACATTAGATTGCAGTGTTACGATTTTTCAATCAACAATTTGAATTTGTTAAGAGAGGTTTTTATGAAAAAACTGTTAGAAAATGTTAAAATGGGGGGGGGGGGGCTGTCTGTACTGTTCTAAGACGGCTTTCACCTTGGTGGAGCTTCTTGTGGTGATTGCAATCATCGGGATTTTGATTGCTCTTCTTTTACC
>JAISQK010000241.1 GCA_031274255.1 Planctomycetaceae bacterium
CGCGTTGCGGTTGATTGATAAAATGTCCGGCGATAAACGCTTCCATTGCGGTTTGCACCACGCTCGGCGGTTGGACGATCGGCATCGGACTCCCTCCCTTTTCGCCCTGTGACTGAAATTCGTGATCTTTGACCACGGTTTAACCATGCATTTTAACATGTTTTACCATTTTGCAAAAGTTGAGTAACACTTTTTAGGAGAAAATAATGAAGACAAATTTTTGTTTCACTCTCATTTGGGCAGCTGTCTTGACGTTGCTTTTTGGCTTTTTTGTCCAAAGCAATTTTGCTCAGGAAACCTCAACCGGTCGGAACAATCCTGTTCCCGGCGCGGCAGACAAGGGAAAAACATCAACCGTCCTCGAACCGGAACAATTCCAACACTACATCGACTCGTTCAATGCCGATGATGACGAAACGGTCAAACAATTTTATCCCAATGATAAGGCTTGGGAATTTCTGTCCAACAACATGCCGCTTCTTGATTATCCTGACAAGGAACTTGAGCGGACGTATTATTTCCGTTGGTGGACTTATCGCAAGCATATCAAATCAACACCGGACGGTTTTGTTGTCACGGAATTTCATCCCAACGTTTCTTGGGCGGGAAAACATAACGCGATTTCTTGTCCGGCGGGGCATCACTACCGCGAAGGACGCTGGTTGCGCGATTCGAAGTTCTTGAACGATTACTCCGTGTTCTGGTTACGCAAAGGAGGTGCGGTTCAGACTTATTCTATGTGTCTCGCCGATTCTATTTTGCAACACGCCGCAGTGACGGGCGATGTCACGTTGGCAAAAGATTTGCTGCCAGATCTCGTCAAAAATTTTGAAGCGTGGGAAAAGAGACGGCGTGATGCCAATGGTCTGTTTTGGCAAGAGGGAGGTCAGGACGGAATGGAAGTGTCTGTCGCAGAAGCCGTACTCAAAACAACTCACCACTACCGCGCAACGATCAATTCCTACATGTTCGCTGAAGCCAATGCGATTACCAATATCGCAAAGTTGGCGGGCAACACGGAACTTGCCGAACGTTTCACCAAAGAAGCCGAACGTCTCCGGCATTTATTGCACGAAAAATTATGGGATGCTGAAGCCGGTTTTTACAAAGTTGCCCCGCGTGTCAAAAATGCGGATGATAAACTTACGCTTGTGGATGTTCGGGAGTTGCACGGTTATACGCCGTGGTATTTTGTTGATTTGATGCCTACGAAAGATCGCAATATCGCATGGAAACAACTCACCGATCCGAAAGGATTTTTTGCCCACTTCGGACCCACAACAGCAGAGCAGCGTCATTCCGGTTTTCAGATTTCGTACAAAGGACATGAATGTCAATGGAACGGTCCGAGCTGGCCCTTCGCAACATCGATCACGTTGACGGCATTGGCAAATTTGATCTGCCGTGAAAAAAATTCCGGTGCTGATGTGGCGGATTTACAAAAGGCGTATTTGCAAACTTTGGAATGTTACGTCCAATCGCATCACTGGACGCGCGAAGACGGCAAGACCGTCATGTGGATTGACGAAAATATCAATCCGTTCACTGGCGACTGGATTGCGAGGACGCGGCTGAAAACGTGGAAAAACGGAACGTGGGATCCGGAAAAAGGAGGTATTGAACGGGGCAAGGATTACAATCATTCGTCGTTTTGTGATCTGGTGATTAACGGTCTGATTGGTTTTCGTCCGTTGCTTGAGAACGCGTTTGAGGTGTGTCCGCTGGTACCGCCGGAAGTTGAGTATTTTGCGTTGGACAAGTTGCGTTATCACGGCAAAGACATAACGATAATTTGGGATAAAAACGGAAGCCGTTACCAAAAAAGTGTAGGATTTCGTGTCATGATTGATGGTACGGAAGCTCTTCATCTTGAACATCTTCCCGTTCATCCTGTTACCGTGGAATTGAATCATTGACACTGCGGACAATACGGACGATTGGCGGTTTTTGCCGTTTGTGTTTCTATCCGGGTGTCATGTCTCGCTTTGAGCATATAAGGAATGATGGAGCTTTTCCAACGATTCCACCGCCGCGCGTTGCACCATCAGATTACGGTCGTGCGACGCCCAAGTGAGTGTCTGAACCGAATTTTGCGTCACTACGTCGCCCAATGCCTTGCACGCCGCCACGCGAACAGGCACTTCGTCATCGTTTTCCAGAAGATGAACGATTTGTTCTTCATACTCACCGCAGATTCCCATACACTGAAGTGTTTCCATTGCCACCCGTCTGCGGAGCGGTGTGGCACTGGCGATGTCTTCACTGATCCGTTTGTGAACATGGGGATCAACATTCAAGACAATTTTGCCGATGATTCCGGCCGTATAAGGGGAAATCTGTCCCATTTTTTGCAGGAAATTTTCAATGCGGAACTCCGGCATCAGTTCGTAAATGGTTCGTCGCACCAGCGGATCAGGATGCTCGACATTTTGCATGATCACCTGAACGGCCTCTTTGACGTTACGGTTTTTCAGAATCTTCAGAATCTTCGAACAGACAACCGGATCGGAATCAGACGCGACCGCCAAAAGGATACGGTTGACATCATCGCCGCTGAAGGAACGGATGACAGTCATAACCGCCCGTTTTCCTTCGACGGAAGAGGATTGAAGGATAAATTCAAACATCGCCAGCGTGATTTCACGCGGCAGCGTTGCATGGGCGACAAGCTGCACAAAACATGCTTCCAGACCTTCAATGAGATCGGCGAGGCCGGTGTTATCCGTCCGAATCCACGAAAAACGATTGAACCGTTTGAGAGCGTCTTTCATGGATTGCGAAGGAGCGTCGGAAATCCACTTGAGCAAATACTGGACGAAACTCTTGTTGTCTTTTTCGGTGAGAACATTGTTAATAATCTGCGGTGTGTTGGCATCACCGATATAACTGAGCAAAAGACGATAGTAACTTCCCCCTTCACTTTCGCGGAGAAGCTTGATCATCAGCTTGCATACTTGCGAATGAATGTCGTCCAGCACACCGTTCAGAAAAGTGTAGCCCCGTTTCGCCACCATAAGATAGGCTCTGACAAACTCGTCACGGCCGTGAATCCCGTATTTACGGACAGGAACTTCCATTTGAGCGGCAATCCATTCCCGTTGCCGGTCCATGTTCCGCAGTTCGAGACTGGACACGGCCGCGGCCAGACTTTCATAAAAACATTCCGCAAGCTGCAAGGTCGTTTCCGCCGACAGGGAAACGTACTCCGGTTTCGGAACTTCCAGCAACGTACTGATTGCCGGAAGCGACTCATACACTTTGTAACGCACCGCCATTTCGCACGCGGTACGGGTCTGTTCCCAATCATTCCCGCGAATGATGGAATCAAGGATTTTTCCCAGCCGGGCAGGGGTCAGAAACGGGATTTTCATCCACATTTCCTCATTTTCCCGAATCAACCGGAAAAGCTCTGCAAAGATACCGGGTTCCTGTTTGAAGAAAATGCCTTCGAACGCTTTTTGCCGGATTTCATAATCGTCACTTTTCAGATAAAACCGCAGCATCTCTGTTGCCGCCGGATTATCGGTTTTGATGCAAAAACGAATATTCTTTTCTGTTGCCGGAGTCATAAACACCTCTTTTGCCGCAAAATCAAATGGCACCGCCGAACCACCGGTAATACAATTCCCGGATCGTCTCCGCCGAATCCGCAATCGACGGCAGCATAATGCTTTTCCGCAAAATGTCAGGGTTGGCGAAAATCATTGACGGCTGTTCCATGTTGAGTTTTTGAACGATCTGTAACAAAAGTTTGACCGTTTTTTTATCCAACTCGTGAATCTGACATAAATCCTGAAACAGACGCGGATGGCCTGTTTTCTTCAAAAAAAGATTGACAAGGGAAAATCTGGACACGTGATGCCTTCGATAAAAATGGTGAGACGAACGGAGTAGAAGATTCTTTCTATTTTTTCTGTAATTCTTACAAAAACATTTTACATATCCTAATTTTAGAATAGAATTACCCTAAAAGCTGTTCAGAAATCTTATTTTGGGATTTTTTTGTCAAAAAAGTTGCAAAAAATGAGTTTTTCCTCTACTGAGAGCAAGGATTTTCATAGAGATATTTTTCTCTGAACTTATTCGTTCCAAATAAGTTAGGATGATCCTTTACCGTTGTTCGTACTGACCGACAATGTGCAGGTCAATTATTGAAACACGGGAAAATGATTGAGACACAGACACATTGCCTGTGTCTCAAAGTGAAAAAACAGGAAACCTGTCATGACAATCTTAACGGTATTATCATGACATGGAGGATTTTTCGCAAGATTGTTCCGCCAAAATTTTCAGGCAATCGTATCCGCAGATTCTGTCCGCTTGACTTTCTTTTACCTGACAGAAAAATTCCATCGGTTTTTGTACCCTGTTATCTTCTGCCGGTTTTGATTCTGACGGCTTTTCCGACATCAATGGTCTTTTCATTTTTTCCCGCGATGATTTCGATTTCCTCCGGCGCCGCGTCCACCGAAGCATATTTGGGGTCAATCAAATCGAAGGATTCCAAAACCTCCTTATTCGCCTGTTCAAGAGCTTTGGAATAGCCGGCCGGGTCTATGTCCGGATCGGGAATCACAACGGTACTTGGTGCGGTGTCACGTTTCGTCACCAGAATTTTGTACCTTCCGGGTACGACGCCGGGATATTGTCCCTGTGTCATCAGGACGGCGGCACCGTGAGCATCGGTGTTCGCGCTGGCGTACCAGGTGCTTCCATCAAGAGGCATCAAGGTCACGGACGCGCCGTCCAACCCCTGACCATCCTGAATAATGGTGATTGCTGCGGGGTAAGATTTCGGCATCCCCGGCGGAAAACTCTGACTCCGGCCGCAGCCGGAAAAGGACATCGTTGCGCACAAAAGCGATAATACGGCAATAGAATGTTTTGTCATCGTTATGGAAAGGTTAAGGTTAAAAAGTTAAAGGGCAGCGTGCGGATGTTGTATCCCGACCGCTGGTCTCTTCCGATGAACCATTGCCTCCATCACAAACGGATGGAAAGATGTTCCATCGGAAGCGAACCGAACAAAGTGAGCGTGAGCAAGTGCGATCCAACGTGCTATGTTGACGGTTTCCCGGTTTATGGTGCGGCGACGGACTCGCCTCCGCTGATCGACCCCATCGCTCCCCAAACTCCGAATTCACTCCGGCCGCTTGTCACCTGTTTCGGTGTAGTGATTCCGGACGAAATGCAATTGATGGTGTCCGATGTGAACTGAACGGAACCGTCGAACAAAGCAATGTTGACACCTCCCGTATGACGGCTGGAAGCGGAATAAACGCCCCATCCTGAGTAATTACCGTTGGCGCAATTGGCGGTATTCGGCGGCAATACGGTACAAAATGCCGAACAATTTGGAGAAAAACGATAGGCCCATAAACCGCGGGCACTGCTGTAAGTTGTCGCCGAGGTACCGACCCACGCATAAGTGTAGGTCGATTTGAGGAAATTTCTGTCATTCGAATCAAGGTAATTGAGACACTGACGCGGATCCGTGTCCAAGCCGCTGATTCCATTCATTGAAGCGGCTCCGGCTTCCCGCGTGTCGCCCCCCGGTGTGACCTTGGTTTCACTGGCGGCAATCGTGTTACTGGTTCCGTCGGAAACGGCGGACATCTCTTTCCATCCCACCACAAAAGCAGACCGCGTCCCGATGCCGCTGATCCCCATGCCTCCATTGTCATTAATGGCGTCCCCTAGGGAATGAACGATACTTGTTTTTGTTATATCACTATCAGGCGTTTTGGAATTGTTGTCGGAAGGACAGCGGAGCGTCGGAATGGTTCCCTGAATCGGCGGGTTGGCAGTATGAGGATACCAGGTTGCGGCACCTGAATACGAAATAATGGATTCATAACGTGTCTGCTGTTCCATAAAGGGAAGCAGGAACGTGATGACCGTCCATTCATTATTATTGGCGTTGCTCACGATTTTGCACCTCAATCCGGGAAACGATCTATGGTTGTCGTGGTAGTTGTGCAGAGCGAGTGCGTACTGTTTGAAGTTGTTGGAACACTGCATTCTTCTTGCGGCTTCGCGTGCCGCTTGAACTGCGGGTAAAAGAAGAGCAATCAATATTCCGATGATCGCAATCACCACAAGAAGCTCGACAAGAGTGAAAGCGGGTCGGACAGTCAAACCCGATGGGGTAGTGGATTCGGAACGGACAAAAGAATTTTGAGCAGTGTTTGCAGCACTTTTCGCATCGACAGCACTGGCAACGCGAGAATCGATACAGACTACCCCCCCCCCCCATCTTGACATTTCGGACACAAATTTAATTTTTGCATGGTTTTCTCCTGTTTGGAAAAATGGTTTGATTCTTTTCGAAAACATTTCACGAAAATTTAACACAGATTGACACAAATCAACCTGATGACTGTATTTTATACACAACAATTCAAGATGTCAAGCGGGATTGTCGCTTTTTTAGAAATTTTTCTGAAAATTTACCGTTCACGCATTATCCCGCCGTAATTTTATGATATTTGGCAGGCGGGTACATCGTCTCTATTAATATCTATGAAACGAAACGCTCTGCTCGTCCGATGTTATTCCTCGATGATTGGGCGGAAACCGACATTATGAGCCTTTTGATACGATTCATACGGCACACGAACCGCCGAGCCGATCACTTTGGGGCGGTCGGAATGAGAACCGCCGCGTGCAACTTTCTTTTTCGTCAAATCGCAGTCATTCCGCCCGTCGTTCTCGTTGTACGGATACGGCATGTAATTCGACCGTGTCCATTCCCACACGTTGCCGATCACATCGTAAAGTCCCCACGCATTCGGTTCGTATTGTTTGACATAATCAACCGTAAACCACTTGTCCGTGAAGCGGTCATCCCGAAGCGGGAAGGGATACCCCGGCAGGAAATAACGCCGCTGCTTAATCAGCGAACTCCCTACCTGCACCATAAAATTCGCCGGACGCCGCCGGTCAACACCGTCCCATTCCGAACTTTCGTGATTTTGATACGTCTTCCTTAAACCGGCATCCGCCAAATTGGCGTAGTATGAAAAGTCGGCAAAACGATGCCCGAAATAAAACGCCTGATCCGTCCCCGCTCGCGCCGCCCATTCCCATTGGGCTTCCGTCGGCAAGGTGACTTTTTTCCCCGTCTTTTTTGAAAGCCACTCACAAAACGCCATCGCCTCCTGCCAACTCACCCGCGAAACCGGCTGGTCGGGATGATTGGCAATATAACCGGGCGAAATGTGATCGTAACCATGTTCTCCCTCGTAACCGGTATCATGTTCAGGATCAAACAAAGCGTATTGCCCGTTAGTCATTTCCGCCTCGGAAATCCAGAACGGCTTCTCTATTTTCACCGCCGCACGCGGACGCTCGTCATCGAAACCATCAATCGAACCGATCACAAATTCCCCCGCAGGAATACGGACAAAACGAAAAACAGACGTCGAAAGATACGGGTCAAGCGAAATTTCCAAAACAGTCATTTTCGGCTTCTCAACAACCCCTTGCGATACCGGATGTGCTGTTCCGGCAGGAGTTTTTGCAATCTCCCACTTGACGATACTCACACCTGTCTCGACCGCAGCTTCCTCCTGCCGTTTTTTCGCTTCCGTGTACTTGAATGGCCAGTTTGCCGCTTTGAGATGATCACCAATCACCCTCGGCAACGGTCCGATGGAAGCATAAAATTTTCCCGATCCGTCGTCGCTGTGTTTCAATAATTCCTTAATTTTTTCCGGCGGAACAATGACCGCAGGTGTCACCTGTTTTCGGGTTTGCACTTGACTGCGGAATTCCTCTTCCGGGTTGTCGTCCATTCCGGCGTACAGTTTTTGTAACTCAAGCCGACGGGCTTCGTTTTTCGGCGAATTCCAACTCCCGCGGTAGGGAGCGTTCAAATCAATCCACATATAAAATCGCTCCCACGCTTCTCTGTCAAGATTGACTCCGTAATGTCCCCGTCGCAGCCGTTGAATCAACTCGCTCGTGCCTGCGTGATAATCCATCGGCGTTTTGGTCGCGATGTCCGACTCTGTTCCCGGCCGCCGGACAAAAGGATGGAGCGATTGGTAAGATTGATCTCGCCGCCAATCTCCCGCTCCGTTCGGAATGAACGACAAAATCCCCGTCTCCTTTTTATTCGTGTCGTTGTGGCAGCCGACACAATATTGATCAAGAACCGGTTGGACTTCCGTCTGATAACCAAACGGTCTCGCCGGACCAAACCACGGCGTGATTTCCCGCGGCGGTTTCTTCGCGGCTATCGTCATTTTGGTCGGAACAACTTCATTCGTGCGTTCATGACACCCGACACAGGAAACATTTTCCCCCGGCATCGCGATTGTCCAGCTTTGCATGATTTGGATTGCGGCACCGTCTTCGTCGAGGACTTGCATTGAAATCGGCGTATTTGCGGGAACCTTGAAACAGGCGGAACCGTCTTCTTCCACCGGTACGGTTCCGAGAATCCGCTTGATATCGTAACCGGAATATTCACCGATGGCTGTGTAATTTCCGGTGTTCCAGTATGCAAAATGATACGAGAAAATCCGCAACGCTTTGGCTTTCCCCTGCGGGATTCCCGTCAACCCGCGGCCGTGATAGAGGTCGGAAATGAACATCGTTCCTTCTTTCCCATCGGGAACGGTCATGTCGGGACGCACCTGAGGCCGTGTCCGCGGTACCAGCGGAACCGGTTCAAACAAGTTGGCATCCGGCAAATCGTACAGTTTGATCATGTTGTCAAATTTATCCACAAGCCAAAGACCCCACGTTCCTTGATGATCAAGCCACATGCTCACCAAAAAATATTTCTCATTCAACGGATACGGAAACGCAAACGTGTACTTGCAATCGCCCCCCTGATTATCATAAACATTACCAATCACATCGCGTCCCCAGCCGGGGATTTCCTGTACGCAACCGGTCACTTCCTTTGGATAGACACGCGGATAAATATCACTGTGCGTCCCCGGTATTCCCCACTCTTTGGTTTTCGGATCATGCCGGAACGGATAATGCGTTCCCAGATTCGGATCAACAAGCATCAGTCTCCCCATTTCCGGCAAAGAGTGATGTCCGCTGACAACACCAAGAATCATACTGGGATGGGTCAAAACAGGACGAGCCTGTTTGTAAGCGGTCGGAAAAAACGCACCGCTTCCCCAGAGTGCTTTTTGTTGACGTCCGTCGGGCGACATGGTGAAAAGTATCCGATCGAAGTAATGCGGCGTTTCGGTGTATTGCCAGCGGAGATACATGACACGACCGTCATTCAAAAGGCGCGGATGCCAGCCGCTGTCCTGCTCAAAGGTGAGTTGACGCACTTGATTTTTGTTCGTATCAACACGATAGAGCGAAGCGACTTTTTGCGATCCTGCAACACAAGGCACGCCCTGCATTCCGGCAGTGGAAAAACTCAGAATCACTCCTTCTTCGGCAAGATAACAAGGATCAAACCATTGGACATCCGTCTGATCGTCCGGCGTTAACTCGCGGAGACCGGAGCCGTCAAGCCCGACCTCAAACACTCCCCAATTCCCCTTGCCGTTGATCGAAGCAAACAGGAATTTTTGAGCGTCAAAATGGAGATCAAGATCCCGCATGACGGCATTGTCAGGATGTCTGTAAACCGGCGTGAGTTTCGGTTCACCGCGAAGGTTGCTCAAAATCATGATCTCATTGTCCCAGCCTTTGCGTGTAATGGTATCTTCCGTGTAGGCGTTCAACGCGATAAATCCGAGTTGTCCTTTGGGAGCGGGTTTGCGCCGAACACAAAGAATCTTGTCAAAATCGAGCAGCGGATTGGCGAGTGCCGCTTCACGAATCAACGCATCCAGTGCCGATTGATCCCTCCGGTCAATGTTTTCGAGACGCTTGAGAAATTCACGTCCTTTATGGTATTTCGAACCATAAGTCTCCATCAAATCCTCAATCAACCGCCTTGCCGATTCCGGCGTGTTGACCGGTACGATGCCGTTGTCATACGCAGAAAGTGACCCTGCGGAAAAAAACAGAAGAGAAAAAATGACAATGATAATACGCATTTCAAGACCTTTCCATTTTGACTGTAAAATTAACGAAAATACCGGCGAAACAGAGATTCTATTCTATTTCACCGGTCTATAAATTGCAACCTGTTTGCAAAAATATTTCAAAAACTATTTGATTTCCAGTGAAAAATCAAAAATTTCTCCTTTGCCTTTGGTGACATTGGCACGAAGCGGCGTATCGAACCAATAACGATTGGGAACAGTCCGCAGAGGTTTCGGTTCAATGATCCGCTCAAAAGGACCATCGGATACGATTTTGGCATCAACAGGATCCCCCTTGTCATCCGTCCCGGCAAATTGTTCACCGTTGATGTTGACTTTGCATTCGCCGAAAGGGACTCTGGCGGTAAAATGACCATTGATAATGCTTCCGCCGCCATCGTACCCCCCTTCAAGCGGTACAAACTGGATACTCCCCCGGCTCCTAATGTTATACACAAATCCCAGTGGATAAATTTTTAGTTATATCGTATTTCAATTGGTCAGGAATGATTATCTTTGCAGAAAAAAGTAAAAAAGAGAGCTAGAGCGTTTTAATTATTTACGCAGATAGTATCCATAGTGTTTGAAGTAATTTTTGCAGTCGGTTGAAGAAAAAACCTTTCCCGCCCCGTGAAGGAACTCTTGCAGTTTCCCCACATCGCGAATCTTCTCTTTACGCAACAAAGTTTTCAACTTCGAAAAGCTCAACTCAATCGGATTCAGGTCAGGACAGTACGGCGGCAAGTCCAACACACTTGCTCCCTTCGACTCCATCAAAGTCTTCACGTTGGGGTCGCGATGGACAGTCAAATGATCCATCACGACAATGTCCCCTTTACGCAACACCGGACACAAGACCGTCTCCACCTATTCCAAAAATCGCAGACGGTTCATTGCACCGACAAACGCCTGCGGTGCAACGATTCCATTGTGCCGTAAGCCGCAGACATAGGCCGTCGTGATCCAATGTACGTGCGGCGTTTTGTCCACAAGCCGCTTCCCTTTCAACGCTCGACCCTATCTTCTCGTCATGTTGGTCTTCGCGGAGGTCTCATCAAGAAACACTAGCTTTTTTGGATTCAAAGCAACGTAGCACGTTGCATCGCAATAGACTCATGCTCACTTCGTTCGATTCGCTTCCATGAAATGGACTGTTCTTGTTCCGCCGTGTTCAACAGTTTTTTTATAGGTCCGCTTCAAATTCCGAAGCTCTTTGAAGACCGTCGGAAGGCTGACATGGACCGGCAACTGATCTCGAATTTCCGCCAATGTTGCATCAGGTGTTGCTTCGACGATCTGCCTGAGGAGTTCACTATGTTCTGCGTGTTTCTGTTTCGGACCGGTCTTCGGTTGAATCGGTTCGATGGACCCGGTCTCGCATCGTTGCTTTTTGCCGAAATCAAAAAAGACAGTGGCGATGGTGGAACATCCGACCATTCCCTTTTGAGCGGCTTGGTGTTCCGTCATTCCGTTATCGCAGTCCTGTAAAATCCGTCTTCGCATTTCCGTCGGGATGGCTTTCATGGGATTTCTCCAGATTCATTTCCTGTGAACTCTCTGACAACGACTTCATGTCGTCCACAGGACAAAAGTGATAACAAAAAAA
>JAISQK010000103.1 GCA_031274255.1 Planctomycetaceae bacterium
GGCATTTTTCGATTGGAGACGCCCGGGAAAGGCTGGCGTCGCTCTATCCTAAGTTTGAGATTCCAGAGGCATAAGCTGGACACAATTATGCAAATTATCAACGAGACAGTACACTAGTCAAGAGCCTTTTTCAATTTCGGGCAGTCCCATTTCGCGGCGGACTCGGTTCGCCTCCTCAAGCGTGGTATGGTAAATGCAAATCGGATAACCCGCCGTGTCAACAGGGGCAAAGTTAAGAAAATACCGGTACTGTTTTTCCCGGCCATAAAGAGAATTCACGCTCAACACGTACCAGTCCGGCTGCAGATTGTTCGGCAACGGCATTCCCCTGAACGGCACCTTCGCATCAAAACAGGTTTGCTGTATAATGTTTTTGGGTTGGGGATATTCAGAATGGAATTTTTGATTTTTGGATAAATTATTATGGCAAAACATTTGGCCATCACATGGATCGACAGCCGCGAAGAAAATGTCGGACAAAAAATGGCGGAACTGCGTGAAAAACTCAGTCCTCGCGGCGACATCGTGAGTACCGCCGGCCGTCAACGGACGGTGGAAATTTTCGGGGAACCACTCACACCGCAACAGATTGTGGAAAAAGTATGCAAAGAGATTGACAAAAACGGTATCGCGGCTCTTCTTGATTATAACCGTCGGATTGATAAAGCGGAAATCACTCAGGAAACGCTTCGGGTCAGTCTTGCGGAACTGGAAGCGGCGCATCGGCAGGCGGATCCGGCGTTTTTGCAGTCGATCCGTAACATCAGGGACAACATCCGCGTATTTCAAACGGCGATTCTCCACAAAGACATCCGTGTGGAGCGTCCCGGCGGGTCTCTTGTGGAACGCTACCGTCCGATGCGGCGGGTTGGAATTTGTGTTCCCGGAGGTGCTGCCGCCTATCCTTCGACCGTTCTCATGACGGCGGTGCCTGCCCAAGTGGCCGGTGTTAAAGAACTTGCCGTGATGGCTCCTCCGACGGATTTTGGTTCCAAGAATCCTGATCTTCTGGCAACCTGTTTCGAGTTGGGAATGACTGAAGTCTATCGGATGGGGGGAGCCCAAGGTGTGGCCGCACTGGCGTACGGAGTTGAAGGTGTGCCGAAAGTGGATAAAATCGTGGGGCCCGGCAACCTGTTTGTCGCACTGGCCAAGCGGTATGTCTTTGGTGAAGTGGACATTGACTCCATCGCCGGACCGAGTGAAGTGGTTGTGATTGTTGACGAAAGCACGCAGGCGGATTATACGGCTTATGACATGCTGGCTCAGGCGGAACACGCACCGGGAGCAAGCCTGCTGATCGGTTGGAATGAGAAAGTACTCAAAAATGCCGTTGCGGCTATTGAAAAACAGCTTGAAAAAGTGGAACGGAGAGAGTTGGCCCGGCAGTCGCTGGAGGAATTCGGAGCAGTCATTCTCACCCGTGACGCCGACGAAGCGTGCCGGATTACCGACTCCATCGCACCGGAACACCTTCACATCGCCACGCAAAACGCAGAGGAACTGGCCGAAAAAATTCTCTGTGCCGGAGCAATTTTTCTCGGCAACGACACACCGGTCGCGGTCGGAGATTACGCTGCGGGACCGTCACACGTCCTTCCGACAAGCGGTACGGCACGGTTTGCTTCAGGATTGACGTGTAATGATTTTCTCAGAGCGAACAGTCTGCTGCGTTTCGACAAAACCGGTCTGAAACGTATGGCCGGTGACATCCGCCTGCTCGCTGCGAAGGAAGGACTCACCGCCCACCGCGAAAGTGTCGACATCCGCCTGAAATGAAAGTATGACATACTGCATGTTCTCTTATTTTACCGTTAGTTATTTTTCGGCCGTTTTCAACTTCAAAACGATACAATAACAATGCCGATTTTAAACATTCGACTGACACTGCTTTTCATCGTGATTTGCAGTTTTTGTGCGTCCCGGACATCGCTTCGGGAGCAGGTTTTGCTGAACGCCTACCGCAAAATCGAAAGGCTTTCCCTCCGTTCTCCAAGCTCCCAAGACCTCTTTGAGGGAGCCATGGAAGGGATGACGCAGAAACTCCGCAAAAAGTTCAACGATCCTTACACGTATTTTGAAAACGCGGAAAATCAGCGGGACATCAACAATCAACTGGAAAACAAACTGGTCGGCATCGGGGTTTCGATGGAGTGGACCCGGGAGCATTCGGTGCTGCTTTATCCGCTTCCGAACTCGCCGGCGCTGCGTGCCGGGGTGCAGTACGGTGACAAACTCCTGAAAGTCGAGGGAGAGGAAACCGCCGGACTTTCGGTCAGTGAGATCGGTGTCCGAATCAAGGGGGACGCGGGAAAACCGGTCGTCCTTACCGTGCAGCATCCCGGTGAGGAAGAACCGGTCGATTTGCGGATTGTACGCGAGTCCCAGCAATTGCCGACGGTGACGGGTGATTCCCTTCGGCAGGACGGCCGTTGGAATTTCACACTGGAGACAAACCCGGACATCGGTTACGTGCATCTCCGCGATTCCTTCGGCAGAGAAACCGTGCCGGAACTGACCGCCGCACTTGAAGAGTTGAACAGGAACCGCAGTGTCAAAGGTCTGATACTCGACATCCGCGGCAATCCGGGAGGTTATCTTGACTCCGCTGTGGATGTTTGCCGGCTCTTTCTTTCCGAAGGAACCATTGTCACGGTCAAACGCCGCGACGGTTCCGTCAAAAAAACATTTTCCGCTGCCGGTGATACGGTGCTTTGGACGAAGCCGATGGTCGTGATGGTCAACGGCGAAAGTGCAAGTGCCTCGGAAATTGTCGCGGCGTGCTTGCAGGACCACTACCGTGCTTTTGTGGTCGGGGAACGATCCTACGGCAAAGGAACCGTACAGGAAATTTTCGACTTTCCGATGAAACTCGGCACACTGCGGCTGACGGATGCGGAGTATTGGAGACCGTCCGGGAAAAATATCAACCGGTTTGCGGAGTTCACCGAACAAGACACCTGGGGGGTTCTGCCGAGTGAAGGGGGCAGCGTTCCCGTGTCGAAAAACCAGGAGTTTCTCATCGCGCGAATCAGAAAACTACGCTCGCTGATTCCTGAAGGGAAACGGGAGGCCAATGTTGAGGAACTGCTTAAACGTGTCGAAAAACCCGGTGATTTGTTCAACGAAGCGGAGGAACCGGAAGAAGATTCTGATGCGGAGGAAAAAAGCGGCAAGTCTCCTGTGGAGGAAACGAAGGACAAACCGGAAAAGAGCGGCTCGCAGGAGAAAAAATCTTTCGTTCCCGAGGGAACCGCTCCGTATTACGATCCGCAGCTTATCAGAGCGATAGAGGTTCTCAGGAAGAATTTGACATGATACCGATGGATAACACATTGATTAAAGCCTCTGCCGGGTCGGGAAAGACATTCCGGTTAAGCAACCGTTATCTGCAGCTCATTTTTCACGGTGTTGCACCGGACTCGATACTGGCGACAACGTTCACGCGGAAAGCGGCCGGAGAAATTCTCGACCGTGTGCTTCTCCGATTGGCGGACGCGGCACTTGATGTGCAAAAACGGGAGGAACTTGCCGGATTTTTGGAAATGGAGCTTTCGGAGCCGATGGTTTTGACGGCTCTTGCGAAGCTGGCACAAAACATTCACCGGCTACGGATTTCGACGCTCGACAGTTTCTTTCAGCAGATTGCCGGAACGTTTCATCTGGAACTTGGAATGCCGCCGGGATGGTCGATGATGGAGCCGGACGATCACGCTCCGCTGATGACCGAAGCGGTGCGGCTTTTGCTGGAACAAAACGCCAAAGACAAAATCGTGGAACTGATGCACATGCTTTTCAAAGGGGAAACCCGCACCTCTGTTGCCGGTGAAATCAGCGGGCTTGCCGTATCGCTTGCGGAGATTTATGAGGAATCGCTCCCTGACGCCTGGCACAGTCTCGTCCGCGCACGGGAACGGACTCCCGATGAAATCCGTCTGCTGACGGCTCGGCTTTCCCAGGCGGAAATCATGCAAAACAAAGACGGTTCACCGGACAAAACAACGCTCAATGCCCGGAATAAGGACATTGACGAACTCCGCATTGAAGACACTTCAAAAATCCATTGGGAAACGATCGGTCAGCGCGGCATTTGTTTGAAAGCGGCCCGGAAAGAGTATGTGTTCAGCCGCAAGGAACTGACCCCGTCACTGATCGACGTGTATGAGGAAATCGCCCGGCAGGTGCGTGCGTTTCTGATCAACCGGCTCGTTTCGCGGACGGAGGCGATGGCCGGACTGATGGAAATGCTCACCGGGCATCTGCGGCACATCAAACAGCAAAGGCGGCTCTTCCAATTCAATGACATCACCAATCAACTGGCAAAATTCGGCTTGGAAGACCGCACCGTTCAGCTTTCGCACCGGACGGATTTTCAGACGCATCACCTTTTGCTTGATGAATTTCAGGACACCTCGCCGAATCAGTGGGGTGTGCTTTTGCCTTTTGCACGACAAACGGTCAAGCGAGGTTCCTTCTTTTGCGTCGGCGATGTCAAACAGGCGATTTACGGTTGGCGCGGCGGCGTTGCGGCGATTTTCGATTCCATTGAAAAAGACCTCGGAACGCTTCATAAGGAGCATCTTGAAACAAGTTACCGGAGCAGTGCCGCGGTGATCGAAACGGTCAACAGGCTCTTCGGGGGCATCGCCGGGAATGAAACGCTCGCGGACTTTCCCGAAGCGGCGGCGGTCTGGCAAAAACGGTTTGAAACACACCGGACGACCAAAGACTTTCCCGGCTATTGCGTGCTGGAGACGTCTGTTTTGCCGCCGGAACCGCCGGATTCCTCGAAAAACACGGACTTCCATGAGACGGACGAGGCGGACGCGAAAAAAGGTCTGACAAAACAGGAGTATGACGCGGCGCATACGGAGCATGTCGTGGAGCGGATCAAGGAGCTTCATCAGAGAACGCCGCACGCAAGCATCGGGGTTTTAACACGGACCAACGGCATGATTCAGGACATCATCCGGGGCTTGAGACAACACAACATCGAAGCGAGTGAAGAGGGTGGCAATCCGCTTGACATTTCGCCTGCGGTGGAGCTGGTGCTTTCGGCATTGACGTTGGCGGATCATCCGGGAAACCGCATTGTCCGGTTTCATCTGGCCAACAGTCCGCTGTCCGAACTGCTGAATATGAAGACGGCGAATTACAACGACGACCGGAACGCTCAGAGGGTTTCGCATCACATCCGGCACCGGCTGTTGTACGAAGGATACTTCACCGTCCTCCGGGATTGGGTGAGGGCGTTGGCTCCGTATTGTGACGCGAGGGATTTTCGGAAGTTGACGCAGTTGCTCGAACTTGCGAGTCTTCACCGGTCGAAGATGAGCATCCGCACACGTGATTTTGTGAAGTTTGTCCGTTTGCAGCGTGTGGAAGATCCGTCGGCGGCGAATGTCCGTGTGATGACGATCCACCGTTCCAAAGGTCTTGAGTTCGACATCGTTGTTCTGCCGGAACTCGACGGCCCCCTTCAAGGGCGTGCTCTTCAGGTGGTGACGCACCGAAAGGAGGCGACCGGTCCGATAGAGACGGTTTTCGCGTATCCGTCGAAGGAGGTGCAGCCGTATCTTCCGCCGCGGTATCAGGAGATCACGCGGGAAACGGAAACCAGGAAAGTCGAAGAGTCGCTCTGTCTGTTGTATGTGGCGATGACCCGTGCCGTCCGCGAGCTTGTCCTCATGATTCCGCCGAAACCTCCGGCGTCCGGCAAGCCGAAAGGGATTGCGTTTCCCAAGTCCATGGCCGGAGTTCTTCATGCCGCGTTCGCTCCGGAAACGTTTCTTGACGAGAAAACGGTTCTTTATCATTACGGCGATCCCCGTTGGTTTGAAACGTTGACACCGCAGGAAATCTTGAAGCCGGAAACACCGTCACCGAAGGAACCGGAACCTCTTTGGATCACGCTTGCCGCGAAATCGAAATCCGCGCGGCGTTTCCACCGTGTCACACCGTCGGAACGGAAAGGGGAGGATTCGGCGGACGGCATGGAAAGCACCGTCACCGACGCGAAGGTCCTCTTCATGACGGCGGGAAATTCGCAGGCCATGAACCGGGGAAGTGCGATTCATGCGTGTTTCGAGCATGTGGAGTGGCTTGATCAAACCCCGCTGAACCGCAAGGAGGTGCAGCGGAGGATCATGCCGTTCCTCGCGGAAGAACCGTTGCGCGACAAAGTCGTGAGGGACTTTTTCAAAATGTGCGAA
Source organism: Planctomycetaceae bacterium (assembly GCA_031274255.1). GTDB lineage: Bacteria > Planctomycetota > Planctomycetia > Pirellulales > Thermoguttaceae > WRMR01. The sequence continues at coordinate 6,213 of JAISQK010000103.1, forward strand.
GAGCCGGAACTCCGGAACGCTCTTTCCTTCAAAACGTATCAGGCGGACATGTCCGGTGCCGATGCGGTCCGAGTTTTGAACGAGCGGAAGTTCCTCACACGCATTGACCGCGACACTCTTCAGCCGGGAAGCATTGACCGTCTTGTCCTTTTGATGAAAGACGGCAAGCCGATTCGTGCGGAAATTTTCGACTTCAAAACGGATCATCTCGACAACACTCCCGAAGCGGTTTCGCAAAGGCTGCTCTTTTATCAGCCGCAATTGACGGCGTATCGCAAGGCGGTGTCGCAACTTTACTCACTTGATCTTTCGGCGGTGACAGCCAGGATCGCTTTTGTGTCGATCGGCAAAGTCGTCACGCTGAAGGAGACCGATCCTCCACCAGCAAAGTAGCACGCTGTGTCGGACGCCAACGTAGCATGTTGGATCACCGTCGCGAGCCGCGACGGGCAGTATGCCTCCCGGCTGCGCGGTCGGCGTCGGTTGTCATCCGTTCTCCGTTGTTCCGTTCGTGGAGTCCAGTGAGCAACGCAAACGGGGCAACATGCTGTTGCATAGAACGGAGTGTAGTTTTGACACACCCGGATTCCTTTCCGCAACCCCTTTAATATAAAGGAATTGCGGAAAGTTGCAACCCGCCCCTCTGTGCGGTAAAGTGACCGACTACATGAGTAGTACCCATGAAAAATCCCTTTACCGACACAGGAGAAGCCCATGCCCAAAAAGAACATCCCTTCGTACCGCCTCCACAAAGCCACCGGACAGGCCATCGTCGTCCTCAAAGGTAAGACCTTTTACCTCGGCAAATGGAAGACTCCCGCCAGCCGCGAACGGTACACCCTGCTCATCGCGGAATACACCCGCAGCGGCACACGGACTCCCCCGCAAAGCCCCTGCACGGAAATCACCGCCGGAGAACTGGCTGTCCGGTTTCTGGAACACGCCGAAACGTATTATGTCAAAAACGGCAAAATCACCCCCACCTTCCGCCACTGCAAGCTCGCCCTTCGTCCGGTGTCACAACATTACGGCAGGGAACCGGTTTCTCAATTCAGCCCCCTCGCCCTGGAGCACATTCGGGACGGCTGGGTTGCCGCCGGACACGCAAGGCTCACCATCAACCGGTGGACCGGAATCATCCGGCAGGCGTTCCGGTGGGGCGTCGTCCGCGAACTGGTTCCGGCGAACACGCTCTTCGCGTTGCAGGCCCTCGAAAATCTGAAAGCCGGACGGACTCCCGCCCCGGAATACACCAAGGTGCAGCCGGTGCCGGACGACACTGTCGAAAAGACGATCCCGTACTGCTCTCCGGTCATCGCGGACATGATCCGGATCCAGCGTCTTACCGGAATGCGTCCCCAGGACGTGCGGAACCTGCGGGGCTGCGATGTCCTGCAAACCGGCGAGGTCTGGAGGTACACACCGTACACGCACAAAACCGAACATCACGGAAAAGAACATGATGTCGCCATCGGTCCGAAAGCCCAGAAGATCCTCCTGCCCTGGCTCGAAAGAAAAAAGGAGACGCCCGAAGCGTTCCTGTTCTCCCCCGCGGACAACAAGGTTTTGCGGCGGGAACAGAAAGCCGCAACACGCGGGAAAACAGAGAAGAAAGAACCGAAAAACCCTCCCGGACCGAAGTACACGCGGAGGGCCTACTGGATCAATGTTACACGTGCGTGTAAAAAAGCGGGCGTGGACCCCTGGACGCCCAACCAGCTCCGGCACAGCCTCGGCGACCGGGTCCGCGGGACCTACGGACTGGATTACGCCCAGGCGGTGCTCGGACA
>JAISQK010000211.1 GCA_031274255.1 Planctomycetaceae bacterium
GCCTCCGGCGGCCAACGCGAGGGCGTTGGATCCCAATAGGCTCACGCTCACTGCGTTCGGTTCGCCCTCTGATGGCCATAATACTCCTATATAGATCCAGAAGATCCAGACTTTCCAATGGAAGCCGACCGCCTTAAAAAGGCAGTGAGGCAAGTGCGATCCAACGTGCTACGTTGGCACGCGGCCACTCACTTCGTGCTTTTACGGCTGCGGATGATCTCCTCCTGTAACGCCGCCGGAACTCGCTTATACTTCAGAAACTCCATGCTGAAGGTTCCCTGCCCCTGCGTCATGCTCCGCAGATTGGTGGCGTAACCGAATGTCTCCGCAAGCGGGATTTCCCCCTCAATCCGTGTGACAGGACCGTTCGTTTCCGTCACGGTGATGAGACCGCGTTTGGAATTGACATCACCGACAACGGTTCCCTGGAAATTGTCCGGACATTCGATTTCGATTTTCATGACCGGTTCAAGAATGACCGGCTTCATTTTGGGGAACTCCTCACGAACGAGTGTTTGCGCGGCAATCCTGAACGCCATATCGCTCGAATCCACCGGATGGAACGAACCGTCGTTGAGCAAAACCCGGAGATTGACGATGGGAAAACCGGCCACGGGGCCCTTTTCAAGCGACGCACGCAATCCCTTTTCCACCGCCGGAACGTACTGCTGCGGCACGGCGCCTCCGACGATTTTCTCCTCAAAAATAAACGTTTCCGAGGTCTCCTCCTCTTCAGGAATCGGCGACATGGTTCCGGCGATGTGAGCGAACTGTCCGGCTCCGCCCGACTGCTTTTTGTGACGGATCACATAATTCACCGGCACGGTCGGGGCTTCACGGTAGTTGACTTTCGGGGCGCCGGTTTCGACTTCCACCTTATATTCGCGGCGAATCCGCTCAATGTAAATGTCGAGGTGGAGTTCCCCCATGCCGGCGAGAAGGGTTTCTCCGCTTTCCGTGTCGGTCGAAACGGTCAGCGTCGGGTCTTCGCGACGGAAACGGTAGAGCGCTTTGGCCAGACGGTCGGCGTCTTTCGTCTGCCTGGACCGGATGGCAATCTGAATCACCGGTTCCGGCACATACATGGACTCCAACGTGCAGAACTTCGGCTCGGACGCGTAAGTGTCGCCGCTGGCACAGTTGATTCCGATCACGGCCACGATGTCGCCCGCCTCGGCCTTGTTGATGTCTTCCCGTTTGTCGGCGTGAATCCGCAAAATACGGCCTATCCGCTCCTTTTCACCGCTTCGCTGATTGTAGTAGAAATTCCCTTTTTCGAGCGTCCCTTGATAAATCCGCATGAAGGTCATTGTCCCGAACGGGTCTTCCACGATTTTGAACGCCATCGCCACGGCCGGCTTGTCCGGGTCGGACTCCAGTTTCAGCTTTTCTTCCGAATTTCCCTCTTCGCCGTATTTCAACGCGAAATTGTCCGCATCCTCCGGCGACGGCAGATAACGGCAAATGGCGTCGAGCAGCGGCTGAACGCCTTTGTTCTTGTAAGCGGTGCCGAGGTAAACCGGTGTCAATTGCCGGCTCCAAACCGCCTCGCGGATGACATGATGCACCAGCTCTTCCGGCGGTTCCTGCTCGCAAAGAAGAATTTCCATCAGTTCGTCACTGAACATGGAAAGAGTCTCCAGCATTTCCTGCCGCGCGTGTTTGTATTCCTCAAGCATCTTCGCGGGAACCGGTTCCTCACGCAGAATTTCCCCCTGTTTGCCGTCAAAATAGATCGCCTTGCCGGTAATGAGATCGACCACGCCTTCAAAATGAATCTCTTTTCCAATCGGAAGCTGCATCATGAGTGCCGCACAGTCCAGTTTTTCCCGAAGCTGACGGACCACCCGGAAGGGATCGGCGCCGGTTCTGTCCATTTTGTTGATCATGGCCAGCCGCGGCACCTGATAACGCTTCATCTGACGGTCAATCGTGATCGACTGCGTTTGCACTCCGGCAACGCTGCACAACACCAGCACCGCACCGTCAAGCACCCGCAGACTCCGTTCGACCTCCACGGTGAAATCCACATGTCCCGGCGTGTCGATGAGATTGATGGAGTATTCCTTCCAGTTGACGGAGGTCGCCGCACTGGTGATGGTGATTCCCCGCTCCTGCTCCAGTTCCATGTGGTCCATCGTCGCACCGCCGCCGCCGTGTGTTTCGCTCATGCGGTGAATCCTCCCGGAATAATAGAGGATACGTTCACTCAATGTTGTCTTGCCGGAATCAATGTGGGCTGAAATGCCGATGTTACGCAACGCCGAAATACTGGACATTTTGTCTCTAAATTCTAAGAAGGAAGTCAAAAAACTCATCTCGTTCCACAAAGGGGAAAACTGTGGAAAATCAAATGAGGATTCGCTCATTCTAGCACATCTTTTCAAAACGGCAAGAACCGATTTTTCAAAAAACAGGACACCACGGCAGAGGAGAAACACAGAAACGGCACCTGTTTTATGATTGCTGCACGACGACCTCGCTGCCGTTGCAAACCTCCAAGAAACAAAAACCTCCCGTCATTTCTGACGGGAGGTCAAGAAACAGTCTCACGACTGATTGAAGGGGATGCGGTGTTTATTCTAGAACTTCAGGACGGTTGAAACTCCCCCGGCGAATTGATCGGATTTGGGGTCAGGGGGGAAGTTCTTGGTCCATTTGAAGGCATCAACTCCGTCAACACTGTCGTAACGGATTTCAGGACGGACAAGAATCCAGTGACGCGGTTTCCAGTTGACACCGTAGGTCAGACTGTAAGCATCGACACCATCGCCGAAACCATAATACTGATGCTGCCATTCCACACGGAATCCGGTAGACCATTTCTGATTGATCTGATAGTAGAGACTCTGCGAGAGAACATTTGCACCAACATTCTGGCTAATACCGGAATATTCGTACTGGTCATTGAGCAGTGCCCACTCAAGTGCATAACTCCAATGATTATTGAAGCGATGCTTGAAATACAGCGAATGGTTGAAATAATCAATATCGTTCCGATTATCGGAACCGGCCACCAGACCATACCCGAACGTACTTTTCTGAGACAATTGATACTCAAACCCGCCGGTAAACGCGTTATCGTCGGCGTTGTTAAAGAACTGATCTCTCTGAATCCAGCCGCCGAACAAAGAAAATTTGTCGGAAACATCCCAATTGACCAAGACACCGGAGGCGGTCGCCGGCACGTAACCGAATGTCTGATCCAAAGAATAGAAGAAACGGTCCGGGGACACAAGCGATTCCTGTCCGACCGGGGAGAGGAATTTCCCCGCTTTCACACTGATATTGCCGTATCCCACTTCCAGATACGCCTGCGGAAGTGCGGAA
>JAISQK010000259.1 GCA_031274255.1 Planctomycetaceae bacterium
GGGCGGTGAAGCGGCACGCTTCCCGTCGCGGATCACAAGTTGGGAGAACGTCTGATCGAAGGGATTGACGCACGGTTTTGACTCGCTGATCACGGCTGCGAGACCAACGCGATCCTTGACGCCGTTCCGGCATCGGGAATGACTGCGAATGATTCCGCCCGGGAAAAATCGCAAAAAACAACGTAAATAGGACAAAGAGTAGTCCCAAAAACGTCCGTCATGGGGTTGAGAACGCCCTTTTACACCTGAAACGCTGACGCGGTATTGCAACTCGTTATGTGTAAAAAACACCGCATCTTTTCTTGCGGCTGTTCCTATTCGCTGTATTGCCATTGGGAGCGGATACTATTGACGACACGACCTAAGATTGTCGGCACGCATTTCCGCTGCAACCGTTATTTTAGGATATTTCATACTAAAGGTACAATATTACGATTTCTTTCGCGGCCTCGTCCCATGGAGACAAGTTTTTATCGAAAATCCATTTCCTTCTTTGGAAAATGGTAATTTTTGACGTAGTATATTAACAGACTCTCTTTAAAAATCGTATATTGTCATTATTAGATCATTGTACATGTGATTTGGTGATTTGTACCGGCACAAGTACAGAAGGACATCATTGTGATTGTCTCACTGTTGTTTTTGATTTTTGTAATTATAACAAACATAGCGATAGGCTATGTCATTGCGGTCATGTGCGGTTTCGGGCCTCCGACGCTTGATGACGGCATGGAATTATTCCGAAAAGGATTTCGCAGTAAAAAAATCAAAGACACTTTTTCTTTTTCGTTGAAATGGTTTAAGCGTCCGATGTCTCTGAAAACACTCCTGGCCCAAATCCTGAATATTATTATATCAAAAATCAAAAAAGGTAAGGAAACGGGCAAAGAACCGGAAAGTGACCTCATTGGCGAGAAGATACGTAACATTTCCAGTTTACAGGTTCAAGAACTCCTGGACGACCAAGAGGCAAACATCACTAAAGTGGAACCGATTCAGGAACTTTTCGACGACAGTCTGATGGACATTGTGTTCGAACACGGCGTCGAATCCTGGACGGTGGCGGACAGATCGGTCGAGACATCACTGATGCAGCTCAATTCTGCGATGATGGCAAGCGGATATTACTCCACCATGCTGGACCGCAGGTTTCGTTCCATGCGGGGACACGCGACATGGGAGCAAACGGAAAAACTGGTTCTCCTGCTCGAAAAGGATTGCCGGAACTATCTCGAAACCCAGGAATCCTTGACGAAGGAAATCAACGAACAGGTGGAACAGTTCGGCGAACTGAAATGGCTTGCGGAAAAAGTCGACATGGCTAATATGGAAAATTCGTCCCAGATTGAAACGACACTGAGCAACCTGAAACAGTTGGACATCCGTAAAGACCCGGAAGCCGCGGTGGAACGTCTGATTACGGAGCTGGCTCACCTGCGGAACGCAAGGCACCGGCTGCGCGACATTCAGGAAGAAGCCTTTATTGCCGCCATTCATTACGAAAAACGGGAAGAGTCCTCACTGATGCAGCAGAATGGTTTGGATAAAATCACCGGTCTCGCCAACAGAATCAGTTTCGAGTGGAATCTATGGAACTGGTGGAAAAACAAGCGGCATGAGAAAAATCAACTGACATTTGCCCTTTACGACATCGCGGGATTCGGTACGATTAATGATCACATCGGGATAGAAAACAGTGACAATCTGTTGAAATTTCTGGCCAACATGATTTATGAAAAGATTGACGGCCGTGATTATGTCGGACTTTACCGCGGAAACTGTCTGGTCAGCGTGTCGCAAAATATCGGGCTTCGAAAAACGGTGGCCAGTGTGGAGAAGATTCGGCAGGAGCTGGATCATCTGAGATTTCAGACCGGTCCGCAGGAGGATTTACTCGAAATGAAAATCACCTGTGCCGTCACGGAAGCCACGCGGGAATCCTCGGAAAAGGACATGATTGCGACCCTGGAGGAAACATTGAGAACGGCCAAAGCCAACGGACGAAACCTGACGTATCAGTGGGACCGTTCCGGTTTTCAAACGCATCCCGAGGAAGTGGACGCCCCGGATTTCCGTTTTCGCGAGCGTATCATCGGACTTCGCGAACTGGAAATGGTGCCGGAAGAACCGCAGTTTCCTGAATGGAACATGAATGAAGGCGGGATGGAATCCATGGCAGCAGGAGTTGTCCGGTAGGAATTTAAACAGAGGAACCATGTGTCAAAGACACGGCAGAAAGAACTCAGTACAATCATAAAATGCTTAACGAAAAAGAAGTTTTAGAACGTGGTTTGGAACACATCCGCCGGCATGAATACGATCAGGCCGTTGTGGTGTTGACCCGTTTGATTGAGTTGAGTCCCAAATATGCGGACGCTTACATGAGTTGCGGATTCGCCTGTGAGGAAATGGGAAAATTCCACCAGGCCATCGACTATTACAGCAAGGTTTTGCTGTTCGCACCCAATGAACCTTCCGCCTTTTTCAACCGCGGCAGAGCCTACCACCGAAGCGGCAATCTGCATCAGGCGGTCAGTGAGTATGAAAGGGCAATCCACCTCAAACCGGATTATGCGGAGGCCTATTTTCAACGGGGACGTGTCTCTTTTTCGCAGGGAGACCTTGAAAAAGCACTTCAGGATTATAACAAGGCCCTGGAATACGCTCCGGACAATCCCGACATTTACACATCACGGGGACTCGTTTACATTGCTCAAAAGCAGATTGAACTGGCGATTAAAGATTATGACACGGCCATTGACCGCGATCCCGGGCATTTGAAGGCACACGGCAACCGCGGAAACGCACTGGAGATGATCGGGGATATTGACAATGCCATTATCGAATACAACAAAGTCATAGAACTCAACGACTGCGATCATAAAGCCTACATGAACCGCGGTTATATTTTCTTCAAAATGGACCGTTATGAACAGGCTCTTGCGGATTACAACAAGGCGATCGAACTGGACCCGAAAAATGTGAAGGCTTTTTGTTCCCGCGGAAGCGTCTATGCCAAGTTGAACAACCGTAAGCGGGCCCTGGAGGATTACGATCAGGCGATTTTTCTCGCCCCCCGCAACACGGAAGCGTACATCCGCCGCGGACTGGTGCGTTTGAATCTTGGTGATAAAACCGGTGCTCTCGAAGACTTCAACAAGGCGATTGAGCTGGAGCCGAACAACTCCAAGGCATGGTACAACCGAGGGATCATTCACAGTAAACTCGGAGAATTTGAAGACGCCCTTGATGATTACACGGAAGTCATCAAACGGATTCCTGATGACGCCCCGGCTTACTGTTACCGCGGAGTCGTACACACACGGCTTGGAAACATACAGGAGGCACTGGAGGATTACGACAAGGCTCTGAAAATTGATCCCGGCTACTCCATCGCCTACTACAACCGCGGACTTGTGATGCGGTTTCAGGGACATTTCAAGCAGGCGGTCCAGGATTTCACACAAGCGATCAACCTCGACCCGGGCTACGTTCCGGCGTTTCAGAACCGGTCGGTGACATTCAGTATGATCGGTGACAGGGAACAGGCTCAGCGCGACATGGAACAGGCGGAACTCATGCTCCAGGAAGGTCAAAGCGGCAAAATCAAAATCTGATAGGCCG
>JAISQK010000315.1 GCA_031274255.1 Planctomycetaceae bacterium
GGTCGAGTGTTTGTTGAAGGATCGCGGGACGCTTTTGACGTTTGATGATTTTCCGGCGGAACATGGGGCGAGCCTGAAAACGACGAATCCGATTGAGAGCATGTTGGCGACGGTGAAGCTTCGCACGTACAAATCGAAGGGCTGCGGCAGCCGCGAGACGTATTTGTCGATGCTTTTCAAACTGACACGACAGGCTCAGGACCGCCGGCGACGCCTCAACGCTCCGCACCTGGTGCAGCACGTTGCCGCAAGAGTAACGTTCGTCAACGGTGAGGCCGCCGTCATGCCGAACGATGGTCAAATGCTCAAGCGGCGAAAGAGATCACCAAGGAGAAAAACGTTGCGTCACGGAAGACGCCTTGGATTCCCTTAAAAGAAAAGAGAACATCGAAAACGCTTCACCATTTTTCAAAAATCAAAACCTTCTTCAAATACTTTCATACACAACTATTGACAATAGCTCCCTCCCGGGTTCCGCTGAGGGATAAAGGGTTCCGCCGCTTTCCACATTTCGTCTGTCAATTTCCAAGATTTTATCCCCGGTTCATTCTACTCGATTCATGATTTATTTATCGGTTCATTCTTATTCCCGGATAAGCTCTAAATTCGTGTTAAGGGGATCTGGCTGAATAGCTACGAAAACTTTTGCAAAAGTTTCCCTCAAACTCCCTTCAAAACTTTTAGTATTGATAAGATACCACATAAAATCCCGATGATTGCAATCACGACAAGAAGCTCCACCAAGGTGAAAGCGATTCGGACTGTCAAACCCGATGGGGTAGTGGATTCGGAACGGACAAAAGAGTTTTGGACAGTGTTTGCAGCACTTTTCGTATCGACAGCATTTCCATCTGCAGCATTGGTTTCTACGATACGGAAACCAGTACAGACTACCCCCCCCATTTTTGACATTTCGGACACAAAGTGAATTTTTGCATGGTTTTTCTCCTGTTTGGAAAAATGGTTTGATTCTTTTCGAAAACGTTTCACGAAAATTTAACACAGATTGACACAAATCAACCCGATGACTGTATTTTATACACGACAGTTCCCGAAGTCAAGAGGAATTGTCGCTTTTTCGGAAATTTTCTCAAAAAAGATTTCGTTATTACAACAAGGTCGCTTGCCGTAATAACGAAATTTGGGAATATCCCAAACTGATACGAGTACAAGTAGTGTTAAGCCGTTTTCAAAAACTTCTCACTGTTGATGAGTTTTTGAATCCGTGATTTCGATGGTAACGTTACCCCCTTTTTCGGGAATGGTAATCATCAACGGAGATGTCGCAACATTTCCCCATGACACCGGAACAATCTTTGGTAATGCCGCAATTTCCTCTGCGATTTTTTTCCATTGAGCGTTGGCTTCCTCTTCCGATTTCAGTTTTTGCCATTCTTCCGTTGTCAAATCAGAAGGAACTTTGGGACGATGCACTATCGTTCCCCTGAATTTGCCGGTAGGTGCACCCGGTCTGGAATAAACATTGATGGTTGTTTCCATTGACGCAACACCGTTGGCATTGGTGATTGCGTTCACATGATATTTGGCATTATCGGGATAAAGCCAAATCGACGCTTTTTCTACCGGTTTCCCCTCGTACAAAAGTGTAACTTTAAATCGTGTCAATTTTTTCGGAAAACCATCAGGAACTTGTTTGGATGAACACCCCAATACGGTCATCCCCAAAAAAAGACAAACAATAATTCTGATCATTTGTGATTTCATAATGTATAGAATAGAATATTGAAATATCAATTGATATAAAACAGCGAACCGTAATGATGCAAGGACAGACAGGAGAGCATGAGGAAATCCAGACCTTCAACCTCCCGTCTCCAGCCTGTCGTTTCGCCGCCGTTGGCGGAACCCACAAACGCCCCATTTGGAAACACCGCCGCTTTCGGACGATTTCAAAATGGGGGAATCCTCTGTTTCGCCAGCGGTGAGCGAATCAATGGTTTCCGAAATAAAATGAACGGAACCGTCGCCAAACGCACAATTCACGCCGCCAGTGTGATTACTTGACGGAGCGGAAACGCATGCTCCCCTTGTATCCGTCTGGATGACGGCATGAAAATTTGGAGGCATTACAGTACAAAGTCCATTAACGTGAGCATTTCCGCTTGCCCATTGGACTCCCGGACAGTTCTTGTATGCCCCGCCCCCCGTCGGCCACATATTCTTGCACTGTGCCCTTGTCAGAGAAGTTGCTCCGGCTTGACCAGTGGGAATTCTGACACCGTCCGTAAAAACAGTTCCGTCATAAACCGCCCCTTTTTTACGATTATTGGCGTCAAACTCTTTCTGAAAAGAAGTTCCGACACGCTCCGAAAAAATGATGGTGTTGGATGTTCCGTCGGTTGCCGATTCCATCCCTTTTTTGAGTTCATTTCCGGCAAACATGGATCGGGGAACATTACACTCATATTTTCGGTCGCCATGGCATCCATCCCATGTGTAAACCCATCCGGCACTGCTATCGCCGTTGTAATTCGCCGGTCTTAAGCGGAGATTGAAGATCGTGTCGCCGTAAACCGGATTGTAACTGTGGCGGCCCGATGTATTGCCGCCGGTGATATTACTGCCGGTTCCGGGATTCCAACCGTCTTCCGGCCAAAGTTCCACGCCGCTATCAGACGGACACATCAGCGCAGACAAATTCGTTTGAACGGGCCACAGCCCATAATTGCATGTGAGTGGATCGCCGATAAACGCATCATACGTTGCCCCTTGTTCATAGA
>JAISQK010000020.1 GCA_031274255.1 Planctomycetaceae bacterium
CCGTGATGGTGGTCAGCCCCTGATGATTGAGATTCCCCGACATGGTAAGCGTATTACTCCCCATATTCACATTGATTCCGCCGGTTCCCGATGTGGAACCTGAAATCGTGTAATCAACACTATCACTTGTCAACTGCATCTGCCGGACGGAATCAATGATGAGATTTTGCGTGATGTCGGTACCTGTCTCCATCGCTTTGAGACCCCCTTCGCCCGTCGCCAAAAGCCGGACGGCCCCGTTACCGAGTGTGTTGGCAGTCCCGCCGCCAATATCATGGACCGCGACGATTCCTTTGGAAATCCGGGTTTCCGCGTAACTGTTTCTCGCGTCACTGTCGGTATTGCTCAGATTGAGGGTGTCTGCGGCATCCGCCATGTTGACAATCAGATTGCCGCCGGTGATCTGTCCGCTGAGTGTCAAAGATTTCCCGCCGACGACAAAACCGTTGTAGTGGACTTTCGTTCCGTTAATGGTTTCCCCGGTCTCGATGTGAATGTTGTTGGCAATATCCAGACCCGTGGTTCCCGCTTCCAGGGAATTCCGCAAATTCGCTCCTGTCCCGAAATCCACGTTCTTGCTGTACACGTCGCCGCCGCCGAGAGCGTCGTTGCTATCCCGCACTTCAATCGTCCCCTGAAAAATCGTAACGTCGAAATAATCGGTGTGAGTGCCGTTATACTCATTGGGTGTTTTATTGTCGCCGCGGAGAATCAGCCGTCCTGTCCCGGTTTTAACAAGATGTTCTTTGGTGGTGCCGTCATTGTCCCCCTGAATCGTTCCGGCAAACTCCTCAAATGAAAGACCGGTAAAAGGATTAATTTTCATTCCCGGTTTGTTCGGGTCTTCACCTTCATTTCCGGCAATGGTCAGTGTTTTCCCGCCGCCGAGTTTGACCGTTGTTCCCGCCACACCTTCAAGATAACCAATCGTCTCACTCCGTTTGATTTCCAGTGTGCCGGTATCCCCAATCACGACAGAGGCATATTGGCCGAGTGCGTTCCCGGTACTGTTGGCCGTCAGAGTCGAATTATCCGTAATATTGACAACCGCCGTGATCGTGTTGTTTCCGGTGAGTTCCAATGTTCCGCCGCCGGCAACGGTGAATGTTCCGTAGTAGTGATCTCTAATTTCCTTATAAGTTTCAGGATCGTCCCAGTCAAGGTTCGAGGCCGCCGCAACACCGTCAATACTGCTTGCAATTCGGAGAGTTTTTCCGGCTGTTGTCGTAAAAACGATCCCTCCCTTGAGAAGAAAGATTCCGTCTCCCAAAGCGTCCCCGTCACCGGCGGTTCCGCCTCCGCCCGAACCGCCGGCGGACGTGTTACGTTGAAACGGATTGGTTGTTCCGTTTTGGCTGTCGGCGTATTTATCATAATAGTCCTGGGTGTATTCGAATTTAATTGTTCCCCCTTCGGCAAAAACCGCACCGCCGGCTCCCAGACCGCCTCCGCCGGTCCGTTCGGCTTGTGAGGTCTGATCCCGTTGCGGGTCGTAAACCGCTTCTTGCATCCCGCCGTCTCCGGCACCGATACCCCCCTGTCTGGAATCCGCGTCATCATAGGCTCCGCTTCCGCCGTTCCCGAATTCACTGTTTCCACCGCCGGAAGAGGGACCGTCATAAACGGCTTTTCCGCCGTCCCCGCCGCGGGCGGTATTGTTCTGGAAATGGACATCCTTCAAGGTCACATCTCCATTTTCGACGTAAATGGCACCTCCAAGTCCGCCGCTGCCGCCGGACGCATCGTCTCCTCCGTCACTGCCGTTTGCCGTACAATGGACAAAATTCAGTCCGTTGATCTCGACGGGGTCTGAGGGGTCTGAGGAGTTGATGTACAAGCCGCGGTATTTTCCGGCACCGTCAATTTCAATGGAACCCAAGGGTTGATGAGGATCGGCTTTAATTGTGACTCCTTTGGTGATGGCGGGCAACTCTCCTTTCAGTGTGATGGATTTTGCAATGATGATTTCGACAGGAGTGTTGCTTCCATTTGCGATTTTCAAAGCCTGTACGAGATCATCATAATTATCGACACTATACGAATCTCCCCATACGGTATTGGTTTGCGGTACACAGATTCCTGCAAAAAGAATCAGTAACAATACCGCTCTCAAAAAAGAGGTTCTTAAATTCAAAGAAAAAGCCATTATTTTGCTCCGGTTTACCGCAAAAATATTTTTTATTTTATCCATCTTACTGATTTTTGCCAAACTCCGTTCCGAGAAACATTCCTCTGGGAGAAAGAAAAGTCCTCTCCGCTTTCATCGTCTCAATGACGGATGTAACGTTATTTCTTTTTGAGCGATTTTTAACGATTGTTCCAATTTTCAGGGCAAGATGGAAAATTCTCCCGGTTTTGAACGTTGTCCCTTGCGGAATCGTGAGATTTGTGAGATAATAAAAGCAATAATGTTTGAATTTTAGAAAATCGCATGTCCAAATCAAAAAAGAAGCCGCCGTCCGCCGCAAACGACAATGAACGGGTCGTGTCGGAAAATCGGAAAGCAAGACACGAATACACCGTTCTCGACACGCTCGAATGCGGTCTTGTCCTTGTCGGGAGTGAGGTCAAAAGTCTGCGGAGCGGAACCGTTTCCCTGGCGGAATCCTACGGCCGCGTGCGCGACGGGGAAGTTTGGCTCATCGGATGCGATATTCCCGAAT
>JAISQK010000091.1 GCA_031274255.1 Planctomycetaceae bacterium
ATGAAAAAGTTTAACAGAAAGTCGGAAGTCAATCCGGTCGTCGATCAAAAATGATCCGTCGCCAATGAAAAATGGTCAGGAGTCGGGCCAAGTTTGTTACGTTTCGTCGCCGACGCAGAAAAGGGAGTACCGCTTTCCATCGCACCGATGCCGGAGTTTGGGGACGTGATCACGGAGCTCGCGAGGGAGGGAGCGAAGCGTCTTTTGGCCGAGGCGTTGGAATGCGAGATCGCCGGCCGATAAAAACGACGTTTACGTTTGGGCCGATGGAGTGTCTTTTACGCCGCGCGGCGGTCACGGAAAAGTGTGCATGCCGGTGTTGATCGGGGCGTCGGCCGATGGCACGAAAGAGGTGATCGCGATCAGCGACGGGTTTCGCGAATGCGAATTGTCGTGGAGTGAAGTGCTGCCGGGTCTGAAAAACAGGGAACTTGAGCAGGCTCCGATGCCGGCGGTCGGCGATGGTGCCCTCGGATTTTGGATCGCTCTACGCAAGATTTTTCCTGAAACGAAAGAACAACGTTGCCGGTTTCACAAGAAGGGCAGCGTGGCACGCTGCACCGCACTTGCCTCCCGGCACTTTCGTGCGGTCGGCCTCCGTTGTCATCCTTTTCCCGTTGTTCCGCCGATTGATACCAGTGAGCAACGCGAACGATGTTCAAATGCTCGAAGCGGCGAAAGAGATCACCAAGGAGAAAAACGTTGCGTAACGGAAGACGCCCTGGATTCCCTTAAAAGAAAATTGAACATCGAAAACGCTTCAACATTTTTCAAAAATCCAAACCTTCTTCAAATACTTTCATACACAACTATTGACAATAGCTCCATTACGGATAACAAAATTCAATGTCAACGGCGTGTACAAAAGACAGTGAGTAAAATCATTGTATCGGCAAAGCAGCGAATCCGACGCAATTCCACTGGGGACATGAATGACGATAAAGCCCGTATCAGTCAAATGATCATTAAGTAACTTCAAAAATGGGACTTGCTTTTCTTTCTCAATATGTTCTAAAACATCGTAGAGATAAATCACATCAAATTTTTTATCGCCGACATGTTCGCTGTTGAGAAATTCGGTTGCGTCAGCAAGATAGATGGCAATTTCATTTTCTTTTTGAGCAACTTCTATTTGCGAGCGGTCAGGTCGGAATAACCTTCATCTTTGAGCATCGCCAGCAGCCGTCCCATTCCGCAACCGATTTCTAACACGGCAGCATCTTTCGACGGCGGAAAAACGTTATGTTGTTTTAATCTGCTGAACCAGTCTGCCATTTTTCTACGGCGGGATTTATCGGTATCCTGATGCCCAAGATTCCGGTACTGAAAGGAATAATCAAAATTGGCGTTGTTCATTTTTGTTAGGATGTAAATGGTTATGTGTAAAGTAAATTAGTGTAAAGTCAACTCATGCCGCTTTTTTAATTCGGCGAACTTCTTCAAGTGATAACTGTTTTGGTTCAACAGATTTCAAATGTCCGGGACACATCGAACATACCGGTTGAACTCTCTCTTCAATGTATGCAAAAATTTCTTCTTGCGTGTTTGTGAGTGTCATTGGTTTGTGCGATAAGGCAATTTTCCATTCTTTACGGATCGCCCCTTCGTTATACGCACAAGCCGTGTTTGTCAAAACAGAACAGAACGACAACTTGTCCCCTAGTATATTCCGGCACAAATTGGAATGGCAATGCCGGAAAGCGGTCTTCGGGTCGCTGTTTGCCGGAATCGCTTCTCCATTTTCGTTATGAAGATGTAACGTTTTCCAGCGTTTAAAAAACGGTTCGATGGTCAACGAAACACCATCCAACGGCTTGAATCTTTTGACTTGCCGGTCTAACATTTCTTTGAATTGCGGTGTACCAAGATGGTCACTGACCAAAAATACAATACGGTCTGCGCGGTTGAAAGATTCTAACGCCTCGCCGCTGATTTTCGGCAACAACAATCCGTTTGTGGTAATGCTGATAACGGAATCCGGGAAATGTTTCCGGGCTGCCAAAACAAGTTCTGCAAAATTCGGATGCAGCAATGGTTCACCGCCGAGCAAAGCGAATTTTTCCGGTTTCAAACGCTTTCCCCACTCCTCAAAGGAATGGAGTAATACTTCTTGCGGTTCAACACCGCTGCGGAACGGATTATGATGCGAACAGTAGTCGCACTTCAAATTACAACCGCGCGTCAAGTATGTTTCGAGATACGGCATCGCAATTTTACCGTCTTCGTGTAACTCAACATACCGAAGACGGGCAAAAGCAGACCGAAGAAATTTATATTCGGTTCGCGTCATTCCCAAATACTTGCGCCGCACGAAATGCTTGAGTTGTGAAAGGGGACGGAAAATTTCCTTGAAAAGTTTTTTCAGTTTCATTTTGTTTTAATGGTTTGAGGGTTAGGGTTATTTATTGACAGGCGGATTCTTATGTATTATTGCCGCAAACAGACGTTTGAGCGGTTTGATAACAAACCAACGAAGCAACCGTTCCGGTGCTTTTAATATCTCTCTTGGATTAAAGAGAATTTGAGCAAGCAGAAACGGATAAACAAAAATACGGATCATTGAGTATTTTATGATACGGTACCGGTACGGAGTCCGCCGCCAGTATTTCATATACAAATGACTGGAATAAAGTTGGCAAATGACGGTTGGCTTCCATGGCTTCATCGGTCCGATAAAATGTAAAATGCAGTTTGCGGGTTTCATTCGCAACGCGCCAACCGCAATCGTGGTGTAATTCCATTTCAGATTGATCAGTTTTATATTATCGAAAAAAACACAGTTGATTGCATCCTGATCTGTATATTTTGAATGAGGAGTTTGTCGGCACCATTCAAGGAGTTCGGAAACTTTATTATCACTACGGATTTTTTTCAGATTCATCAACAGCACACCGCTACAAATATATTTTTCCGCCTGATGTGGGTTAGGATATTTGATAGATTCCAAATACTCTTTCGCTTTAGGATCAATCATTTCTGCTTTCAGTACGGAACAGCCACCGATGTAATTATTTCCGAGCGGTATTTCCCATAATTCACGCAGCCCGATATTGCAAACCATATCGCAATCAAGATACAATGCTTTGTCTAACTCTGGCGCAAGAAGCGGAATCAGAAACCGGTAATACATTTGAAGGGTGATATGCTTTATCAACAGCGGAAATTTCTCAAAGAGAGAATCATCCATCACAATAAACCGGATATCAAAGTTGTGATACTTGTTTGCAAGTCCTTTGATTTTTTCTGCTTCTTTGTCATCGCGGTTTGTCATCACATAGAACGCAAACGGCTCATCAGGATTGTTTTCCAGTATCGAAACAATCAACACGCAAAGATGTTGATAGTAATTGACATCTGCTGCAAAAAACAGGTGAAGCGTATCGTTCGTCTTGTCCATTGTTAGTGTTCGTATTTGTGTTTTGTTAAAGGTTGAAGTTTTCGTATTGTAGCAATCTGCTAACTGTAAATTTCTTCTATTGAAAAATAATATGATTGCACATAGTTATCGCAAATGCCGCATGGATAAACTTTAGGACTAAAATCTACCATTTGAAAGCGCAGCAGCGAGGATTTCAGATTTGTGTAAATATCAAAAATGGAACTTTCGGCGGCGTTTCCTAAAATTATTTCTTTCTGTTCCGGTACATCGTGTCTGACATTGCAGCACGGCAATACAGAACCTTCATAGTCAATGTACATGTTTGTAAAGGGAAACGAACACGGTGCTGTCCGCTTGTTTACCGGCGATTCCCGAAGAACGCTGCCGCCTCTGTTAATGGCTTTTGTTTCTTCAAACCAGTGAATCTCGATTTTCTCTAATTTCGGATGCGTGCAATAGCATTTCAATTCCTCATTATTCCGATGAAACGGCAGATGAAGTTTTTCTGCAAAATCTGTCAACGTCTTCCATTTCTGCTCGGTCTTGTATTCTGTATTTTCCGAAGGATACCGCATAATAAAAATACGGTCTAATCCTGATTCTGCAAGTTCATCGAGATACTCGCGGGTAACATAATCACCATTCGTAAATGTCGCCAATGTTGCTTTCGGCAACTTTGTTTTGGCTTCCCGAAGCCGGTCAAGAATAACCCTGTCGGCAAGCGGCTCATTGTAGCGGCTATACCAAATACTTTTTGAATAACCTATTTCAGCAAGTTGGTCAATGATCGAACGGTACATTTCCGGCGGCATCAATGTTTTATTGCTGTGCCGGTCAATATACGTATTAGCACACCAAGGACATTGCCGGTTACAAAACGAATGAACCTCAATTTCAACGCGCGCAATGTATTTGCGGAACAATTCTTTCGCGGCTTGTTTGTCAGCGGTAAAAAGCCGCTCGTCATTGAGAAAGTCCCGCCATTGCTGATAACGGCTTTGTTCTTTTTGTTCTTGCGGCTGTCCGTACTTCCAGCGATGTAACCGCTCGCGGAACAGCCAAAAAGGTCTCTGAATTTCCCGGATGATTTTATTCACTCCGCAAACCTCCTTCTGATAGGATTAATGATGTAATACCGCAACAGTTGTTCCGGTAGTTTCAAGTAAGACCGGATACTTTTACCTTCATAATACCGCTGCATTTCGTAAAAGCCCATCCGCATTAAATCAGGACATTGCGGACTGTCGATAAATTCCCAGTCGCCTTTTGTCAAGCACTGATAGACTTCCTTCTTAAACAAATCTTCATCTTCTCCCGAAAGATAAAAGATTTGTTCGTTTAAGAAAGATACTTTGTTTTGATGAAATTTATCTTTATACAACTCGTAATTTCCGGTTTTCACAAGCCATGATTTAATCCTGCGATAGATTTCAAGATAATCGGCACACTTTGATTTCACATCTAATGAACGTGTTAATGAATCAGGGTTCACCCGCCAAGAGTAAAGTTTTTCGGAAAGTACGTAAATCGTATTTGCAACGACAACGCTCTGCCAATTCATTAACCGGTCTTCGGCAAACAATCCCATCGGGAAAAATAACTGATGAGAAATCAAAAAATCCGTTTTCCATAATTTTCCCCAAGCACAGGGATAATCAACAACAGTGGATTTTTCAAGCACGGTTTTTTTATAACCGGCAGTTAGATTATCACACGACGGTTTAAGACCATTTTCCCAGTAGGAAAAAAATACTGTCATCTCCGCGCCGGTTTCTTCTGCTTTGATCAATGTTTTTTCGCAAAGTTGTAAATCAATCCAGTCATCGCTGTCAACGAAGAGAGTGTATTTGCCTTTCAGATGTGGATATGCGGCGTTGCGTGCTGATGATAAGCCGCCGTTTTTTTTGTTGATAATCATTATTCGTTCGTCTTTCGCGGCGTATTCATTGAGAATCGCAAGCGAATTGTCCGGCGAACCGTCGTTGACGCAAATGATCTGCAACTCCCGCAGCGTTTGGTTCACAATGGAATCGAGGCATTCACGCAAATATTTTTCAACGTTATAAACAGGAACGACAACACTAATTTTTGGATTCATCGTTTGATGTGAGGTTTGGGGTTAAACAGTTTTTACGCCGTTTTTTTTAGCGGTTTCACGATGTAATTCCGCACAAAACGTTCAGGAAATTTAATGCACTCTTTGACTCGTCCAGCCATTCGTATTTTCCAACTTTCTTTTCGCCACTTGATGATATAGTTCCGGTAAGGCGTTAATTTCAAGTATCGGAAATAAAGCGAAGCACAGTGATGCGGACAATACCTATCCGCTCTCCACGGTTTTTTCTCCGTAATAAAATGAGCGATACTTTTCCGTAATTTTCTTTGGCAGCCGGTCGTATTATTCCATTTCGTATCAATAATTTTTATCTTCTGTAAAAAAACAGAATTGACCGCATCTTGATCGGGATACTTCGTTTCAGGATGAGATTGCAGCCACGCAAATAATTCCGGTATCTTGTTTTCGTTACGAATCATTGAAAGGTTCATCAACAACATTCCGCTGTTAATGTACTCCGTCCGTTGAGGAAATACGGATTGACACAAATATCTTCTGGTATCCCATCCCAAATTATCAGGAACACCGGCAACGTAATAACCGTCAATCGGCGTTGTCCAGAGTTCACGCAATCCGATATTGCAAACCATATCGCTATCGAGATAAAGTGCCTTCTCCAACTCCGGCACAAGAAGCGGAATCAAAAGACGGTAATACATTTGAAGGGTAATATGTTCCAATGGCAACGGTAATCCTTCAAACATCGAATCGTTCATCACCATGAACCGAATGTCAAAATTGGGATATTTATCGGCAAGACTTTTGATCTTTTCGGCTTCGTCATCTTCGCGGTCGGTCATAACATTGAACAAAAACCGCTCATTCTGATTGCGTTCAAGAATCGAAACAATCAAAACACAAAGATGCTGATAGTAATTAACATCCGCCGCAAAAAAAATCGGAATCGTATTGTTTGAAATCATGATAAATAATAATTGATGAAAATTTGGTATCTATTCAGTGAAGTGTTCCGTTTAAAGTTTATGCTCACAAGGTAGGCAACTGAAACGTTACGGCAGGAAACGCATCAAGGTTCTCACCCAACGGTTACCAACTCAAAACAACAAAAATGCGTAATTCGTCGCGACATTTCTCGACGAGTACGTCGACGCTATTCACCAAAAAAACTTTCGGCAGAAGGTCGCCAACCTCGTTGAATAATTTTTATACTGCTTGTTATTTTTCGGCAGATGATCTTGGTTACGTTCAATCAGCTTGGCATATTTAAGAAACGATGCCAACGCGAAACACGTAGAAACGACGAGTCCGCTGTATCCGTACCGGACACAGCCACGAAGAAAATAATGCTTGAAAAACGTAAAACTTCCGTGAATCACCATCGTAAACACCGACGAATTTTTTTCCACATAAAATTGATCGGCGAACAACGAACTGTACAGTTGTGTTTTATGAATCAACTGTTCAACGGAGTCATAAAAATGATGTTCAATCTCTTTACGAATAGTAACCGTCTTCATCGCATCGCGGACGATAATGACTTCGTGAACAGCACGCGAACTCCATCGCGTCGTCTTGCGATTGTACAAACGTTTAATCCAATCATCAAACGGCGGGAGCGGCTTATTTCGGTAAAACATTTGGCGGTGAAACATATACACGGTGTCTGATTGGAGCATGCAATTTTCATAACGTAATGCTAAATCATCGACTAAATCTTGTGACAAAAATTCATCGGAATCAACATGTAAAATCCAATCATGTTTCGCGTATTCGGTAACCCGGTTGCGGGCATTGCCAAAGTGATTGATTCCATCTTGATGAAAGACGCGGATATTTTCATAAGAACGAATAACATCCAACGTCTTATCTGTCGACCCCGTATCGAGAACAACAATGTCATCGAATCGGTTCAGCCGATCTAAACAGTATTTGATTTTGTGTTCACAATTTTTTGTGAGAATGCAAATTGAAATTGGAATTTTGTGCATCGGAGTATTGCGCGGGAAAAGGAGTTTTTGAGAAGTTATTTCTATTTGTTGTTTGTTTGATGCTCAGATGGAACGTCGGAACGTTCCTTGATTTTTACGTTACATTTGGCAAGCTGATCGTTCGGCGAGTGATCAGTTACCTTTTGCAAATAAACTTTAGACGCAGTTTGCGTAAGATCACCGCAAATTGCGGCGGGAACAAAATGATTGTGACAGAAAGAGTCAAAGAAGATATGTGAAGGCAGAAAACCATCACGAAGACACCAAATTACCAATAACCGTTCTCCTTGCGGTTCAGGTTTTTGATAAAATGTTAATTTAGTTAAAACGGATAATCGGGGGGGTAGGAATAGAGGCATTTTTCATTTGTGAAATCTCCCTATTTACTTTTTGAAAATCCTTTTTTGTGCTTCTCACACGTTGCTTGAAGTCATCACTTCACTGTTCCGCCAAATAATCCGTTTTAAGGTTGTTAATAATCTTGCGCAACAACAAACTTAAATTAGGTAATCGGATGTTTGTAATGATTGTATGAATAATTCTGTCCCTTTTTGCTCTTTTGACAACCACCACAAAATGTGGAATAAACAGCATTTTTGTACGATGCGGGACATAAATTGAGTAAATTTCATGAATCGGGCAATTTTCGCTTAACATTTCAGGAAGTTTTGAGTATGATAGAAAGAAACGACAAAATGGTGTCTCTTTTTTGATTAATCAGTGTTCATTTCAAGAGGATTGCAATGCGATTGAAGTTCCGGAGTGTATTGGTGTTGTTTTCCGGTTGTTTCCTGTTTTGGGGAACCGCTGCATGTTTTGCCCAGACGACTCTCTTTTCCCAAAATGAACTTTCCGTACATGGACTGACACGTGCCTGGTACAATCAAGTGCCGGTCGGGCAAGCGTCAGATGGAATCGCCCATGTTCTTTTGGACCGCGGGACGCTTTTTGTTGTCAGTAAGCAGGCCGGAGTTTACGCTTATGATGCGGAAACGGGCAAACTTCTCTGGAATCGATTTTTGAGCGAAAACAAGTGGGACACGCTTCCGCCGTCAGCGAACAGTAAAACCTTTGGAGTCGTCAACGGAACCGATGTCATGGTTCTGGACCGGCGGAACGGACGGCTTTTGTGGCAGGTGACACTTCCCGACAACGCCGGCGCAGGGTGTGTCATGTCGGAATATTTTATTTATGTTCCCCTGATTTCAGGACTTGTTTTTTGTTATCCGCAGATGGAATTTGTCGCCACGGATGAAATACTTGAGAATCTTGTGGAGGCTTTCCAAAACGCGGGCTACAAATTCAATCCCGTTACCGGAAAGATTGTTTCGACAGAGGAGATACAACCTCTTGCAAACAAAGAACTTGCAGAATTGTCACAGTCAATCGGTACGGAAGCTTTTGAAAAATTACGGGAGGCTTACCTTAAAGTCGGTTATCAGCCGAATGTTGTTTCCGGGAAATTTTTCGTTCCCGAGACGCTCGCCGCGGAGTCGGGAGAGGTCGAGCCTTACTATATGAGACAGGCGGACAGACTGCCGCTTTCCTGTATTTCCTTTGGAAACACGCTGGTTCAGCCGATTCTGACAAATGTGGACCGTGAAGAGGAAAATCTTGCCTGGATTACGGACAAAGGACAGCTTTTTGTTGCGAAATCCAGACTTTCCCGAGGGGAAGGGACTTTCGCCCTGCAGTACAGAGTTAATGTCAACCCGGAAACCCTCTTCCGTTCCCCGACGAAATTGCATCAATTAAAGGGAAATGTTGCCAATGACATTTCGTTCCGCCCGACTCACGCTCAGCGGAATCCGGACGCCGTCAATTCGCAGAGTCTTGTTATCGTCGGCACAAATTCCGGCTATGTCGTTGCTTACAACGAAGCCAGCGGTGAAATTGTATGGGTTTACAGCACCGGTATTCCGGTTGCGAGTCGCATTGCCGTCATCGGAAAGAATGTTTACGCGGTCACAAAAGACGGGACACTCACTTGTTTGAATGTTGATACGGGGATTCCGGTCTGGAAAGCGGCTCAACTGGGAGAATTTGTCGCAGCTTCACCGAACCGGCTGTATTTTACAAATTCCAAGAGTGAGTTGGTCGGCGTCAGTCCTGTGGACGGAACGCAGAGTCAACTTTTTTCCCTCGACCGAAGGATCACAACCTACTTTAACCTCCAGAACGACAGAATTTATCTCATTTCCAACAGCGGACTGGTCCAAATGGTTCGGGAAACATCGCTCGAAAAACCGGTGGAACACCTTATTCCTATCGAGAAGTTCATGAAAGAAGGCGAAAAACAGTCCACGGTTTCCAAATCAACCGGAAAACATGCCATGGCACCTCGACAACATCAGCAGCAGGACGCCGCTTCGGAATCAGAGAATTCCGAGAATATTGGTGGAGGGGAGTTCGACGGATTTAATGATCCTTTCGAAAGACCACAGCCGCCGGCGTCTCCGCCAAGCACGCCATCCTCCGCATCTCCTCCGATATCCTCGACGCCGCAAGATTCGGATGATCCGTTCTGAGTTGAACTGTAGAAAACGGAGTGCCGTTCACGGATTTAAGTTTTGTGTTAATTATTCCCGTTTTTCGGACGATAGGACTATTGACAGAGTAATTGGAAGGTCACACCATGTCCTGAATTTTTAGCGGGTTTCGGTGTGCGGTGTGGTTAGTGATATTGTACCAAAATCTTATCGAATGGAAAAAACGAGGGCAAGGATGCAATCTCTTCAGGAACTTAGCGAATCGGCGGAAAAAGCGTATCTGGAGCATCACTGGGCGGAAGCGGAGGAGCTTTACCGGAGACTTCAGGACATTCAGCCGGAAAACGGGAAGTTTTCCGCTATTTTAGGGGAAATCCGTTGTTGTCAGAACGAACCGGAGGAAGGAATCCTCTTTTTCCTGAATGCCGTTGACCTGTTGAAAAATCATAAAAGTGAGGAAATCACCTATCTTGGAAAAGTTTATTTCCTTCTTGCACTTGCCTGTCAGAATTTGAATCAGCCGGAAGAAACACTCAAAGCGTTCCGTTTGGCGACAAAATACTGTCCTGATTGGAAGGAACCCTGGCTCAAATTCGGACAGTTTCTCTTTGACCAGGGACTTTCCCATCAAGCCGCTCAGTGTTTCCGACAGGTTGTCGCTTTGGACCCGAATGATGTTTCCGCGTGGTTGACCATCGGCTATATTGAGCAGCTTCGGAAGAATCACTCCGCGGCGGTCGAAGCGATGCAGGCAGCGAGGAAACTTGATCCCGACTCGGAAATTGCGGACTTTTATCTCGCGGAGTCCCTGCGGAAACAGGGAAACGATCTTGACGCCGTTCCGTATTACCGGTCGCTGATTACCAAAAATCCGCTGCATTATCAGGGGTTACTGGGCTATGGCGAGTCGCTGTTGGCAACGGGAAATCTCGAAGAAGGCTGGCTGGGGTATGAAGCCCGTCAATTTTGCACTTCCGGCACCTGGGAACTTCACACGCTCCCCCAGTGGAACGGCGAAACGGACTTGCACGGCACGATTCTCGCATTCGGAGAAGACGGTGTTGCTTCCGAAGTGTTGTTTTCTTCATGTCTGCCGGATTTGACGGATCAAGTCGGTCACTGTTACGTCGAATGCAATCGTGCGTTACACACACTTTTCAAACGGTCCTTTCCGGGAATCTCGCTCCTTGAGCCGGCAAAGACGGAAATCCGTGCCGATGAATTGCCCGGTCTGATGATGGATTATCAGGTGCCGTTCGGGAGTCTGCCGCGGTATTTTCGTACCCGAATGACGGACTTTCCGCGGCAACGGGGACATCTCATCTCCGACCCGGTGAAAGTTCGTGCGTGGCAAAAACGGCTTGGTGAAAAAGGGACTCCGAAAAAAATCGGGATTCTTTGGGAAGGCACCTGGACAACCGAACCGGAACTGCAGCGGCAAATTCCCTTTGAGGAACTTTCGCGGATCATCCGGTCGCCATTTGCAAAAGAGGTTTGCTGGGTGAGTCTGCAGCATGGAAATCACAGGAAAGAGTGGAACCGTTTTTGTGCCGGGGCTCCCGTTGCCATAGAACAATTCCCGGAAATTTTCACGCAGGACTTCGACGATCTGGCCTCCTTCCTCGTCGCTCTCGACATGGTGATTGCGCCGTCCGGTTTTCAGGCCCATTTCGCGGCGGCTCTCGGTGTTTCCACTTGGGTTGTGCTTCCGAAACAGTGCGACTGGCGGTGGCATCTTTCGCAAAACTATTCTCCATGGTATCCGTCGGTCAAACTGTTTCAGCAAAAAGCAGACGAACCGTATTCCGAAATGATCGGACGGCTGCTGACCGTGTTGGAAGAAGAATTCCGTGAACGCAGCGACATGATTGTGCCGTTCCCGAATTCCGCGACATCCCCGACACGGAAAAGCCGGGCGGCATAAGG
>JAISQK010000099.1 GCA_031274255.1 Planctomycetaceae bacterium
GGATAAGGTTCTTCGCGTAGCCTCGAATTAAGCCACATCCTCCACCGCTTGTGTGAGCCCCCGTCAATTCCTTTGAGTTTCAGCCTTGCGACCATACTCCCCAGGCGGAGCACTTAACACTTTCGCTACGATCGAGAGACTATGGAGTATCCCTCAACCAAGTGCTCATCGTTTACGGCTAGGACTACCGGGGTATCTAATCCCGTTCGCTACCCTAGCTTTCGTGCCTCAGCGTCAGAAAAGGCCCAGTTAGCCGCCTTCGCCACTGGTGTTCCTTGCGATATCAGTGCATTTCACCGCTCCACCGCAAGTTCCGCTAACCCCTGCCTTCCTCCAGTTCATCAGTTTGGAGCGCAATTCCTCAGTTGAGCTGAGGGATTTCACACCCCACTTAACGTACAGCCTACGCACCCTTTAAGCCCAGTAAATCCGAATAATGTTTGGACGGTTCGTCTTACCGCGGCTGCTGGCACGAACTTAGCCCGTCCTTCTTCCTAAGATAGGTCAAATATAGAAGATAGCTTCTATACATTTCCTCCCAAACGAAAGTACTTTACAATCCGAAGACCTTCATCATACACGCGGCGTCGCTCGGTCAGACTTTCGTCCATTGCCGAAGATTCTCGACTGCAGCCACCCGTAGGTGTCTGGGCAGTGTCTCAGTCCCAGTGAGCCGGGTCAAGCTCTCACTCCCGGTATCCATCATCGTCTTGGTAAGCCGTTACCTTACCAACTAACTAATAGAATATGAACTCATCCTCAGGCGGAATCACACCTTTGATCCGGAGATGTTATTCGGTATTACCTACAGTTTCCCGTAGCTATCCCGATCCTGAGGGCAGATAATCCATACATTACTCTCCCTTTCGCCACTGAAGTATTGCTACTCCCGTACGACTTGCATGCCTAATCCACGCCGCCAACATTCATTCTGAGCCAGGATCAAACCCTTCAATTGAAGTATATGCTTAAATGGCCGAAACCATTGTTTAGCAAGTTTGTCATGGTTTGCGTTAATTATGGTCTAACTAACGACTTTTGATTGCCTTACAATAAATCATTCAGCAATCTGATTGTTTTACCAATCCTTACTTTATTGGCTAAAACCGAAACTTTGTTTAGGAATTCAAAATTTCGGGGTGTTATCCCAACTGTCTTTCGGGATAACGGCCATCAGTTTTCAAGGTTAAAAACTGACAACCCACACTTGTACATTGCTACCAAATTTTCAAATATCAATAAGGTTCCGCTTAACTTACGTCTTTCGTCACCTCAATCATGAGCAAGTATTATAACCGGCTCGGTTTTACCGTCAAGTCCCCGTCTGAAAAATTTTTCCGGTTTTTAACGGCTTTGTTATTTTTAAAATCAATACTGAAATTTACTTCCGTACCAACTTTCTCAAACAACAATGAGGATTATATCAGATGTTTTTTAGAAGTCAATAAACCATTCTAAAAATTTTTCATTTCCCCCATTTTCTCTCGCAACACCTTCTACGGCGGTTGCTTCAAGAGTGCGTAAATATACAGGAGAACATTTTGGCGTCAACAGCCCCCCGCAGGAAAATTCCAAATTTTTCGAAAATCTTACATTCTGTCTGCGGTAACGCCTTTAATATACCGGTATAACGGGCTGTTTTCGCAATCTTTGTATCAGAAAATATTTTCTTTCCGGTTGAAAGAACGGAAAAACTACGGTAAAATCATCTCCTTGGTTGTTCATAAGCAAATCAAAATTCTAAGAGGTTAGTGGAATTATGTCACGAAATCCAACACTTTTTGATTCGGTCATCAACGGTGATATGGCGGTTACGGTCGCGGAAATTCAGCAGGAAATTGACCGGGGAACCCCGCCGCAAATGCTTCTGGAAGAAAATCTCATCCCCGCAATGGCGGAGGTCGGACGGCTGTTTGAAGAGAATGAGTATTTTGTACCGGAACTTTTGATTTCCGCACGGGCTATGCAGGAGGGAATGAAACTGCTCAATCCGCTTTTGACGGCTTCCGGAATCGAAAAAGCGGGATATGTCGTCATCGGAACTGTCAAAGGAGACCTGCATGATATCGGGAAGAATCTTGTCAAATCCATGCTCGAAGGAGGCGGTTTTGAGGTGCTTGACCTCGGCGTGGATGTTGCGCCGGAGAAGTTCGTTGAGGAGGCGAAATCGCGTCCCGGAACGATCATCGCTCTGTCCGCACTCCTTACCACGACAATGCCTCAAATGAAAAACGTCATTGACGCACTGAAAATGTCAGGAATTCGCGACTCTGTGAAAGTGATGATCGGCGGTGCTCCCGTGACGGAAGAGTATGCCCAGGCCATCGGAGCCGATGGTTACAGTGACAATGCCAGTGCCGCTGTCCAGCTTGCCCATCAATTTGTTTGACATGCGTTGAACATGTCAGAGTTCCGCGGTGAAATTATACCACCCTGTCTCCGCGATTGTCCTTGGAGGTCATCGGAATCAACGCAATCGGTGCCTGGAATACAGCGTCCGCACGTTATCACGCTACGCTTGCGGCCAGTGGAAACCGAGTCCCTGTTCCGCCAAAACAGAGGTATCAAGTGTGCCGTCGGTGATGCGGAACATGCCGGGATAGAGCGGTTCCCAGGCACGGTTTGCTCCCGGACAATATTGCCGTCCGTTCCCTTCAATCGCACTGACACCGGGAATCCTCGCGGAAAGCGTTGCGGAATGCAGAAATGACGCACCGGGACACGTCAAATCCTGTACGCAAAGGAACATTCCGTACTTTTGAGCCGCGGCTCCCATGAGGAGAGCCTCCGCATGACCTTTGCACGCTTTGAGGGCAACACCGGAATATCCCATCTCCCGGCTGTAGAGCAGCGAATCAAAATCAATGAGTGCCTCGTCAATGACGACCGGTTTGATTTGTGCCGCTTTGTGCATTTTGTTTTCGGGAAAGGCTCGCAAATTACGGTTGGTCGGTTGTTCGATGTATTGCAGCCGGTCAACCGCCCGCGGTGCCTGTTCCCCAATCCGCCGCAAAAATTCAAGGACATACTCCACATTTCCGCACTTTTCGTTGAAATCCGCGGAATAAACCCAGTGGGTCACGTTTCGTCCGGCCTGCACTTCTTCGGCAATCCGGTCAATCCGCACCACGCGGTTGACATCCCAGTCAATATCGTCGCCGTTAAGTTTGATTTTCAAATGCGTCAGCCCGTTGTACGGAATCCATTCCGCAAGATGCTCCGGCAGACCGTCATTGAGCGGCTTTTCCACATCGGAAGCGTCCAGCGGGTCCAACGCTCCGACCAGATGATAGAGCGGCATTCGGTCTTTCGGTTCGGCAAGCACGTAACGGTCAAGGTATTCCCCGGCAAATTCCGCGCCAAGATAATACGACAGATCACGGTTACAATACTCCGCTGAAAGAAGATTGTACGAATTGGCTCCGAGAACACGGCCGTAAGCGTCAAACACCGCCGCTTCAAACGGACTCGCCGCGACAAGCTGAGCCAGTCTCACCATCGGCTCGGCATTTTGTTCCTGCGTTGTTTCGTCGGCCAGACGCTGATATTCTTTGGCGAAATCATAAATCAACTCAAGCGGGTGCCCGAATTCCTCCGGTCTTTTCCCATGTGCGGTCACTTTGTGGCCAAATGCGGTCATTGCCTGAAGCGTCTGATCCGTCGAGAGCGTTTGACTCGGCCATGCCCAGATGTTTCCCATCGACATGGAGCCTTGCCCGACCGCTTCACGTCCGTCACGGGTGCGGACACGCACGGAAACATTGAGAAGTGTGACATCGTTGACGACACGGCCTCCGAATTTCGCCGGACTCCGATAGGGAAAATACTCTGTCTCCGAATGCGTCTCAAGAATACAAATATCACTGTTTTTCGGCATGAATCGTCCTTTTTGTTTGTCAGGTTTATAGAAAGAAGAGCAGCCCCAACGAGGCTGCGGTTTGCCGGAAACGAAACGAATGTTAGCCCCGTTACGAGACCGTTTCATTCCGATTTCTCTATCGACCACAGGATGAGGTTCAGGTAAAGCTGCTGAAAAGCCGGCACGGCGGCATCATCCCAATGTCCGAGAGCCGTGAACGCCACACGGGTTTTGCCGTGCCTCCGCGTCCAGGTCAGCGGCATATTCTTCCTTTCCGGCGACGAGGCGTATTGGTAAACGGTCGCATTGTCGGCCACGGGATCGGTAAAGTAAACCGAACCGGTACTATGCCATGTTTCAGACGGGACACCTTTCAGAATCGGCGAATCGGCCAGTTCCACAATGTTCGAGATTTCCGAACCGATTTCGTCTTTTCCGTGACCGTGATAGTTGCCGCCGAGGACATCATGATCAAACGCATTCCAGTTTTCATGGCCCGGTACGAC
This sequence comes from Planctomycetaceae bacterium, assembly GCA_031274255.1. Taxonomy (GTDB): domain Bacteria; phylum Planctomycetota; class Planctomycetia; order Pirellulales; family Thermoguttaceae; genus WRMR01. Next base: position 4,366 of record JAISQK010000099.1, read on the forward strand.
ACTGCCCGAAAACGCATGCGACGCGGTCCTCAGCCCGACAACACCGCGTCCCGATTCGACGTATTTCTTGACCTTTTCGAGTTGGTCTTTCCGAAGGGCGATCCGGCGGAAGAAAATCACCAGGGAATCCGCCGTTTCCAGTTCGTCGATTCCATGAAAAACAGCTCCCCCTTCGCCGTGCAGAACCGTAAAGTAGAGGTCATTCTCATTCTGGAATTTTTCGACGAGCGCCGGCATCCAGACATCCGCCTTGTAATGATCGTCACTCACCATCACGGCAACGTGAGGCCGCTTGTCTTCAGGAAACCGGAACGCCTGACCGCCGAGAATATCGACGGACGAAAACGACGGAATCCCCGTTTTTTCCAGTTCAATGACCGCTTTTTCATGGTCGCGGTAATTTCCGGCACCAGGAATGTTCACCAGGTCACGGACAATGACAAAGTTTTTCCCCTCCGGATTGACGATGATATTCGCTAAAGGACAACCGAGAATCACAACGTTTTTAGTGCTCGCGCGGACATTTCTACTCATTAGAATTCCAAGTGTTGGAACGTTGAGAACTTCGGCTCCCTGTTCCTTAACCGTATCAAGGAGTGCTTTGATGCGGACATCCATTTTTCCGGCAGCAGGCGGCACAAAAAGGAAGGAGGTCTCCTTCGGATTCCAGTGAACGGTCTTGTACTGAATGGCGTCATCCTTCCGGCTGCGGAGCTGCAAATCCAACATTGCCGGATTCTCCTGAAAACGGAACGGCTGTCCAGCGAGAAAATCTGTTGACAGAATCGTCGGACAGACATATTTTTCAATGTATTCAATGATGAGGTCGGTTCCTTGGAAGTGGGAAACATACGGCCGGCTTTTCGAATTGTACATGGTGTCGGTCATGTCGCGCATCAGGACGACATTTTTCCCCTGCTTGACCATATTACGGAGTCCGAAAGGGCGTCCGATGACACACATGTTTGTGTGAACCCCCATCAAAATGACGTTTTTAATTCCCTTCGCTTTGAGAAACGAACCGATTTCGACCCCTTTGTCGGAAACCAAATCCTTGTCGTTGTCGATTTCCAGTGTGGCGATTTGAGACTTCCAGGGACTGCCGCCATTGCATTTCGGGTTACAATCACAGCCGCCGTCGTCCTGATTGATCGGCCACGGTTTCTCTTTCTCCGACGGTAAACCCCTGTTCCATGCTTCACCGTTGAGGAATTTGGCAACTTCCGGATCATTGTATTGTTTCGCCCGCTCACGTGCCGGAGTGTTCTCATACGGAGCCATGCAACTGCTGGGAGCGTGAATGATTGTCACTCCGTGAAAACGCGCCGCTTTGAGGACTTCATTCATTCGCGGTGCCATTTCCGCAACACGTGCCGTTGCCCCTTTGCACCAGTGTTCGTTCCACATGTCGCAAATGATCATCGCTGTTTCGGCAGGATTCCAGTCCTCCATTTTGACCGACACGGAATCTTCCGTCCGTCCACGCAACGTCACTTGAACGTTTTCCGCAAACGCCGTCTGAGAAAATATTGCTGAGAGTATTAGTATTAATGGGTAAAAAGTGAGGGGGAACTGTCTCATGATGATTTCTTTCCTTCGTGAGGGTTGATGTGTTTGTCAGGCCGTATCCGCGCGGAATCCAACGGGATTTCGTAAAACACGGCAAAAGTCACAAGGAAAAATCTCCCTGACTTTGCCGTATTGTTCCTGAATAATCCGATATAACCAATGGCGTTCCTTCACACAAGCCTTTTGTGTGAATACGTCTTAAACTTCCTCCGTAATTTCATACGGTTTACGGTACTCGCGTTTCCAGTATTTGGCGGCATCAGGATGATTTTTGATGGTGCCGTCTTCCGTGTCGATGTCGAGTTTCACGCCGCCGAGACGGTGAGAAATCGTCGCGTAATGAACAAGCATCGTACTGCGGTGTCCTTTTTCGATATCCGCGTTCGGCAGTTCGCGGCTTCGGAGACATTGGAGAAAATTCTCTTTGTGTTCCGGGTCGGGAAAACGGCCGTGCTGTAAATCCCTGACCACCGGCTGACGGTTTTTCGGGCGGTCATAGACCTCCCATCCGCCGCCGTGACGGCCGGCAACCATGAGACCTTTCGTGCCGAAAATTTCGATACGTGTCGCACATTGCATCCAGGGATACGGGAAAAGGTCTTCGTTCCTGTTGCCGATTTTAAACATGTAACCGGGATACGACGCCAGCTCGAACGTCACCGTCATGTCATCAAATTCATAGCTCGAAATCAACGTGTCGGGAACATCGGCATCATCTTTTTGAGCAAACCGTCCGCCGGCACTGTACACAGATTTTGGAATTTCCTTGCCGATCAACCAGCGGGCCAGATCAAATTGATGAATTCCGTCATCGGCCATATCACCGGCGGAAAAATCCAACAAGTGATGCCAACCGTGACCAACGACAGCAGAAGAATACGGACGCATCGGCACAGGTCCGAGCCAACGGTCATAATCGAATCCTTCGGGAATCCGCTCATCCGGTTTGATGTTTAAACCGCCGTATGCTTTCACATTATAAACACGGCAAAGATGAATGTCGCCGAGTTTACCGTCTTCGATGTATTTTTTTGCGGCAAAATTGTACGGCGCACTCCGGTTTTGCGTTCCGTGCTGGACGATCCGTTTGTACTTCCGGGCGGCCTCCACACATTTCTGACCTTCAAAGGCGGAATGAGAGGCAGGCTTTTCGACATAGACATCTTTTCCGGCCTGACACGCCCAAAAGGTGGCAAGTGCGTGCCAGTGATCAGGCAATGCCACAACCACCGCATCGACACTTTTGTCGTCCAGGACGGCACGCATCTCGTCCGTATATTTTGCTCCGACCGCTGCTGCGGCGCGTTCTCCCCGATCTTTCCGTATGTCGCAACAGGAAACAACATGGACATCCTGTTGTTCCCGTTTGTGGAAACCGTTGATTAAATCGGTTCCGCGTCCGCCGCAGCCGATCAAGGAGAGATTGATTTTGTTATTGGCGGCGGTTCCCTGTGCCGAAGCGGCTCCGCTCAGAATCGTCAGACCGGCACCAAAGCCGAGGCGGGATGAAATCTTATGTGGCATCATTTTTGTCCATTCCAATAGTAAAGGAAGTGTTCATTGTTCATGTTTCGTGTTTTTCAGAATAAACCCGACAATAACAGCAGGGTCTTTCAGGCTATGCGGATGATGACCGAGACCCGGTTTCACAAAAACATCCATCGGGGCACCCGCATTTTTATAGCGTTCGGCAAGGATTTTGGTATTTTCCTCATAAGGAACAACTTCGTCGGAATCGCCGCAAACGCTTATTATCGGGATTTTTCTTTCCGCGAGCGGTTGAAACGCATCAACCGGATTCCCTTCAAATTTCAATGCCTCCTCTTCGGTCAGATGATAGACATTGAGAACCTGTTTCCAATCGCCGGGGCTTCCTTTTCCCTTTCCTTTTCCGCCGGGCCAGCTTTTAAAGTCACAAACCGGAGCGTCAATGTAGAGACAGGAAACCTTGTCGGGATTCGCAATCGCCCAACGCAATACACACAATCCGCCGCGGCTCATACCAATCAACACCGGTTTTTCAGCGAACTCATACTCTTCGGTGAGGAATTTGTAAAAGGCGTCACGTTGTTTGATGTTTTCCGGCGAACCCAGCAGATCACTGCACTCAATAGATGCGAGGTAGTAACCGTTTTCCAACAGAGCGATTTCCGTTTGCGGTTCGTGCCCCCAGAAAACCGCCCGCCAACTCCAAGGATTCCCTCCGGCAGGTTTTCGAGGAACAACCACGCGGCAGGGACGACCCTCGACTTCAAATTCATACTGGTCATAACCGTTCCATTGACTTTTTTTGCCGGGAAATTCCGGCGATGTTGATTCCGCAGCACCGGAAAAACAGAACATCATTGGTCCGATACCGCAGAGAACGCAGGCACAAACCCAAAACATCTTTTTTTTACGGCTCATATTCAACACCTCTATGCCGACCTATTCCCCTGAACCGGACCGGAACAACCAATCCCGTATCGAGGGAATACCTTTTATGAAAAAACGTTTCAAACTTCGTCCGCAATTTCGTATGGTTTACGGTAATCACGTTTCCAGTATTGCGCCGCTTCAGGATTTTTCGGAACACCGGTTTCCGTGTCAATGTCGAGTTTCACACCGCCAAGCCGGTAGGAAATCGTCGAATAATGAACAAGAGACGTACTGCGATGCCCTTTTTCGATGTCCGCGCTCGGCAATTCACGGGAGCGAATACAATCCAGGAAGTCCCGTTTGTGCTCCGATTCGGGAAAGCGTCCGAAGGCCGACGCCGTGACAACCGGTTTGCGGTCTTTCGGCCGTTCAAAAACTTCCCAGCCGCCTCCGTGACGGCCGACCATCATCAGACCTTTTGTTCCGTAAAGTTCAATACGTGTGGCACATTGCATCCAATAGGGGAACATGTCCGTCTGACGCACCGTGCTGTCGATTTTGTACATATAATCGGTGTAAAGCGTCTCTTCCACGGTAAAGACCAGATCGTCATATTCATAAGACGCAATCAATGTGTCCGGCGTTTGCGCGTCGCTGTTCGGGTCGGTGTAACGTCCGCCGACCGCATAAGCGTTTTTCGGAATTTCCTTGCCGATGAGCCAACGCGCCAGGTCAATCTGATGCACGCCGTCATTCAGCACGTCACCGGAGGAGAAATCCCAAAGCTCGTGCCAGTTCCGGTTGAGAATTGTCGAAGAATAGGGACGTTCTTGAGCCGGACCAAGCCACGCACTCCAGTCAAGACCTTCAGGAGCGGTTTCGTTTTTGATTTTGAACGAATTCATTTCCCGCTTCTGATTGAAAACACGGCAGAGATGAATTTTGCCGAGTTTTCCCTCTTCAATATACTTTTTTGCTTCAATATTATAAGGCGCACTCCGGTTTTGGGTGCCGTGCTGGACGATCCGCTTGTATTTCCGGGCGGCCTCGACCATTTTCTGACCTTCCCAACCGGATTGCGACGCAGGCTTTTCCGTATAAACATCTTTTCCCGCCTGAATCGCGCGAATTGTCCCCAAAGCATGCCAATGGTCGGGTAAAGCGTTCACCACCGCATCAACATTTTTGTCGTCGAGAACGGTACGCATTTCGGAAACGTATTTCGTTTTGGCCGAGGCGGCGGCTTTTTCCCCGCGGCCTTTCTGCACATCGCAGCAATACAGAACATTGACATCTTCAAATTCCTGAAAGCCGGTGATTCGGGTATTGTTCGGATAATCAAAGCCGTGCAGCAGTTGGGTTCCGCGACCGCCGCAACCGATCAGAGCAAGATTGATTTTGTTATTAGCTGAAGTGTCCGCAACGGATTTGCCGTTCCAAAGCATCAAGCCGATTCCAAAACCGAGGGATGTCTGCACCCCTTTTTTCATAAATTCACGTCGTTTCATTGAGAATATCTCCTGGAAATAAAGGTTGAAGTCTCAGCGAAACCGAAATTCCGCATCAGAAACTTATAATTTGCAGGGCGGGCAACATAACTGTGGAGTGACTCATTATACAAAATGTAAAAAATAACGCAAGAGGGTCGAAAAAGGCTGAAAAAGCTGCCAATCCAAGGGTGCTACCGACAGCTTATATTACGATGATTACAATATTACAACACATTGCGTCCCTTCACCCAACGGATTCCTCATTCGATCTTCGGCATGGGAATGGATTCGCCTCGCTGCTGCAGCGAAAGAAGTGCGGAATCATACGTCCCGTAATAGACCGCGTTCATGTCGATCCATGTGCCGATGCGCCGTAATTCTTCCGGCGTCAGTTCGATGTCGGCGTGTTTTGCCCGCAGCAGTTTGATCAGACCGCTGCCGATCGCGCCGATTTCACCGCCGGGGACCGTTTGTTGAATTTGATTTCGTGCGGGATAACGCGGGATCATTTTGCGGTCTTTGCAGAGCGACAAATAGGACTGCGTGAAGCCGTTCGCCTTGATTGTCCGCGAAAGATCATAGCCGCCGTCCGCTTGCGTTTCATTATGGCACGACACGCATTTGGCGTCGAGAACCGGCTGCACCGTTTCGACAAAACCAAACGGACGCCCCGATTCCGGTGTTTTCCGCAAGCGCGACGCGGGTTTTGAAAGTGCGGTCGGCAGCGCCCCGGGCAGTACCGCCGCGGACATTTGATTCTCATGGCATCCGACACACGAAATTTGCTCACCCGGCATCACCGATGTTGCGGACCGCATCGTTTGATACGCAAAGCCGTTTTCGTCGAGTATCTGAAACAGAAGCGGTTTTCCTGCGGGCACGAGAAATTTCGCCGAACCATCCGCTTCAATCGGCACCGAGCCGAGAATCGCGCGGGTATTTTCCTCGCCGGCAACACCGATTCGCGGCGAATCGGCAACGACAGTTGTTTTCGGGAAAATCTGCACGATCCGTAATTCCCTGAGTGATCCGGGTTTGACGTTTTCTCCCAATCCTTCGTAAACATTGGCGATGCTCATTTCGCCGAGTCCCTCTTCCGCAAGCGTTGCGTCAAACGGCGAAGAAAGCACCGGCGGCACCGGTCGCGGCACGATGGGAAGCGGACAGGTCGCCCCGATGGTTTCGTCACGGTACAACACTTCACGGTTCCCCTGATCGTCCATCAGATAAAGTCCCAAAGCGTTGTCGGGATTCGGCGTCGGTTCCCATCTCAATTTGTCCCGACTGTAAGCAACGAGAAAAAGGTTTTCGCCAAGCGGATACGGCGAGTTGTAATATTCGGTAACATTCCTTCCTTCGGCTTCGGGAAAGAGACCGGGCGTTATTCGTTTGACCGCCTCAAGCGAATTGACATCAATGTTCGGATCGAGAATACAAACCGGTCCCGCCGTAATCGAATGATGAGCCGAAGCGATGAATACAATTTTGTTTGACTTCGGAATCGGTTTCGCCTGAAACATACAGTGCGGTTTCGGCGCGGCGTTCCCCCAAACCGCAACCGGATTCGTTCCGTCGGGACGCACCGACCAAAGGTTTTGATGCGTTACGGCATCGCGGTCAATGTAATCCCATCGTGCAAACCAAAGATGTCCGTCGTTGGAAACCTGCGGAAACCACTCGCTGACATCGTTGTTGGAAATCCGCGTCACCGCTGCGGGATTGAGAATCCCTTGCGAATCGGCATCCATTCGGTGCAGCGTATAAGAGTGCCAACGCGAACCGAACTGCGCACCGAAACATCGTGAATAACCTTTCCGCCTGCTCGAAACAAACGCCAGTCCGCCGTCGGGCAAATACTCCGGCATCATATCGTCGTATTGATCCGCAGTGAGTTGACGCAGGTTTTCACCGTCAATGTTCATCTCGTACAGATGATAATAATGTTCGCCGTTGCCTTCTTCGTTGACTTTCAAAGAACGCCAATCAATCCGTTTTTCCGGAACGGCAACAAACGAAAACGCGATACGTTTGGCGTCGTAAGAAAGACGCGGTTCCAAAACGTGTCCGGGCGGAAGTTTTCCGACGAGCAAATCGCGATGTTTCAGCGAGAATCCGGGTTTTTCCAAAACATAAATTCCGCCGCCCGGCCGTTGATTCCAACCGAAATACTGACCGACAAGATGCGAATACGCCGTAGGCCGGGCTTTGACAAACAACAGTTCACC
>JAISQK010000204.1 GCA_031274255.1 Planctomycetaceae bacterium
AAAAAACCGGCGAAACGTTTAAAAAATCCTGTAAGTCATTCCCCTATACCGAAAAAAAGAGTAAACTTGACCTGTCAAGACTCACAAAAACCTGTGAGAGACTCAAAAAAGTCAGCGAATGGAGGAAAAAAGCTTCACGGCGATGGGGAAACGTTTCTGAATGGGAAGGAAAAAGATGCCTCCGGCGGGTTGCGACGCCGCGGCGGGCGGCAACGCAAGGGCGTTGCATCCCGGTTTGCTCCCGGCCTCTTCGAGGCGGTCGCTTTCATATAGAAAATCTTTCCATTTGGAGGCCGAAGGCAATCCGCCCGCCGGGGCTTCCCGGCTGCGATCCAACGTGCTACGTTGGCGTCATTTCAGTACATCATCAAGTGCGTCAATAATGTCGTCGACATGTTCCAAACCGATGGAAAGGCGAACCAGTTCCGGCGTGAGATTTCCTTTTTCCCGATCTTCCTCGCTCAACTGGGAATGCGTCGTGCTCGCCGGATGAATAATGAGACTCTTGGCGTCACCGACATTGGCCAGAATACTGAACAATTTGATGTTGTCTACCAGTCGGATGGCGGCGTTGTAGCCTCCTTTGGCACCAAAGATCACCATTCCGCCGGCACCTTGCGTCAGATATTTTTGGGCAAGTTTGTAGGAAGGGTCGCCTTTCAGTCCCGGATAACGCACCCAATCGACTTTCGCGTGTTGGCTCAAAAATTCCGCGACCGCCAGTGCGTTTTGGCTGTGACGCTGCATCCGAAGCGGCAGCGATTCAACCCCTTGCAGGAAGATCCACGCCGCATCCGGTGCAAGGGTCGGACCCTGGTTGCGGAGTCCGACCGTCCGAAGCCGCAAAATGAACGCCAGCGGATTCAAATCGCCGAGGTCATGAGCAAACCGGAGTCCATGATACCCGCGGTCCGGCTCATTATAAAGAGCGAATTTCTTGTCCGTCCAGTCGAATTTTCCATCATCAACCACGATGCCGCCGATGCCGGTTCCATGACCGCCGATCCACTTTGAAAGCGAATGAATCACAATGTTGGCACCATGTTCGATGGGACGCTGTAACGCCGGCGTGCTGAATGTCGAGTCAACGATCAGCGGCAGATGATGTTTTTTCGCAACTTTGGCATATCCTTCAATGTCCGCGACATCCAGCACCGGATTGCCGATGGTCTCAATGTAAATCGCGCGGGTTTTGTCGTTGATTGCCGCTTCCACCGCTGCAAAATCATTGACCGGCGTGAAGTGGACCTTGATTCCCTGCTGCGGAAGAATGGCGTCAAACTGCGTGAATGTTCCGCCATAAAGATTGCTGGCGGAGACAAGTTCGTCCCCTTGTTTCAGGATGTTGGTGACCGTGAAGTAGATCGCCGCGGTCCCGCTGGAAAACGTCAGCCCCGCCGCGCCCCCTTCCAGTTCGGCAATCCGTTTCTCCAGGACATCGTTTGTCGGATTCATCAACCGGGCGTAAATGTTGCCGAGTTCACGCAAGGCGAACAGGTCGGCCCCGTGTTTCGAGCTTTTGAAGTTGAATGCCGTCGTCCGATAAACCGGCACCGCACGGGCACGTGTCGTCGGTTCGATTTCCTGACCGGCATGAATCGCAAGTGTTTCAATGTGATATTTTTTTGTCATAAAATAGGGTTCTTTCTGTCGGTATGAAGTTTTTAGTGGATTTTAGTATTTTAGTTTGTGGAATTGTTTTCGAAAAGCCAGCCCGAAAGATAACGTTCGCCGGTATCAGGAAGGACGACCACAATCCGTTTTCCGGCGGATTCGGGGCGTTCACTGACCTGAAGGGCCGCGTGAAGTGCCGCACCGGAAGAAATTCCCACAAGAAGTCCTTCCTCTTTGGCGGCGGCTCTGGCGACCGTTCCGGCCTCTTCCGTTTCGACCCGGATGATTTCATCAAAGAGACTCGTGTTCAACACTCCGGGAACGAAACCCGCTCCAATCCCCTGAATTCCGTGCGGACCGGGCTTTCCGCCTGAAAGCACAGGTGATGTCGCCGGCTCCACCGCAATGATTTTCACTCCGGGCTTGCGTTCCTTCAAAACCTCACCGACGCCGGTCAGCGTTCCGCCTGTTCCGACACCGGCAATGAAAATATCGACATTTCCCGCGGTGTCTTCCCAAATCTCCTCCGCCGTGGTAAGACGGTGATACTGAGGGTTGGCCGGATTGTTGAACTGCTGCGGCATGAAAGCTCCCGGCGTGTTGGCGAGAACTTCGTTCGCTTTTTCGATGGTTCCCTTCATGCCTTTACTTCCTTCGGTGAGAATGATTTCCGCACCGTAAGCCGCCAGTAATTTCCGCCGTTCAATGCTCATTGTTTCCGGCATCGTCAGAATCAGCCGATAGCCTTTGACCGCCGCCACCATCGCCAGTCCGATCCCGGTGTTCCCGCTGGTCGGCTCAATGATGAGCGAACCGGGCTTCAATTGCCCCGATTTTTCCGCAGCGGCAATCATCGCAATGGCAATGCGGTCTTTGACACTTCCGGCAGGGTTGAAATACTCCACTTTAGCCGCAATTTCCGCCTTACCTGTATTCAACTTGTTAATGCGAATGAGCGGCGTTTTTCCAATTTTTTCAAGAATACTTGAATAAATTCCACCTGACATGATTGTTTCCTCCTCTCATAGAGTGTGTTTTGGCAAAATCAACTCTACCAATTTAGTAGATTACATTATTCTACAGACCAAACCGCATTTCCGCAAGACCTTTTTTTCTTTTCAGAAAAATTTCGGACTGGATGGTTTTATTGACTTAACATATTGATATATCGAAAGTTGAGCGTTTTTTCTTTAGAAAGAATACCCGTGATCTATCACGAAGCCGTCGTATTTCACAGGTCGCGACGGATTCTTTCGTGCCCGGGAGAAGTCCTTATTGCTCTCCGTATTTGGTAGTGTATAATTTTGAGGGTGTGACGGGGTTGCTGTAAAAATCAAATCTGAGAATTACGGTCATGAAAATTTCCACCAAAGGCCGGTACGGGCTGCGAATCCTTCTCGACATCGCGATTTACGGCACCAGAGACAAACCTCGGATGATGAGGGATATTGCGAAAAGTCAAAAGATTTCCCAAAAATACATCAGCCGTCTTGTGATTGCTCTTCGCAAGGCGGGGTTCATTTCGTCGATTCGCGGAAGTGCCGGCGGATTCATTCTGGCCAAGTCACCGGAGAAAATCACCCTCTTGAATATCCTCGAAGCAATGGAAGGCCCCATCGGTTTATTGGATTGTCTGACCTCCGATTCCGTGTGCGACCGCTCAAAGAACTGCCCGTCACGGACACTCTGGACAGCGGTCAATCAAAGTGTCCGTAAAGTTTTCGCGCACTACACACTCAAAGACCTGCTCGACATTCACACCGCCGCCAACATCGTCTCAATCGAATACTGCATCTGATTTTTCGCCGCGTGATGTCCCTTGCAACGGGAGACAACACGGCTAAAATAGTAATAAGTTCTGTCATTTTTACAAATCGGAAAAGGCGACAGGATGATGTTTTGGAATTTTTTGACAGAGAACGGGGTGAAAATCCGGTCGATCCATTCCGGCTTGTTGTCTTCGATCCGGTTGGACACTCCTTTGACGAAGCCGATAGAACAAGGAACCAAATGCTGACAGCGACAGAAATGTTGACTCGGTTTGAGTCGGGCGAACTGACCTCGGAAGCGGTGACGGCGGAAACCCTCGCGGCCATTGAAACCCGTGACGCGACCGTCGGGGCGTTTCTCGAAGTCTTTCGGGAGCAGGCACTCACCCGGGCCTGTTCGATTGACCTTCGGCGGAAAAAAGGCGAACCGCTCGGAAGGCTTGCCGGTGTGCCGGTTTCGACAAAAGACATCTTCAGCATTGAGGGAGAAATCGTTTCCTGTGCGTCGAAGATGCTGCAAAATTACCGTGCCCCGTACAACGCCACCGTCATTGAAAAACTGCTGGCGGAAGACGCGGTTCTGATCGGCCGCACAAATATGGACGAGTTTGCGATGGGGGGAAGTACCGAAAATTCCGCACTCGGCAAGACCGTCAACCCGAGAAATCCGGCGTGCGTGCCGGGCGGTTCAAGCGGCGGCGCGGCCGCGTCGGTCGGTGCGGAATTCGTACCCCTGGCTCTTGGAACCGACACCGGAGGCTCGATTCGTCAGCCGGCCGCGTTTTGCGGTGTCGTCGGACTCAAGCCGACATACGGCCGTGTCAGCCGGTATGGAGTGGTGGCTTTTGCAAGCAGTCTCGATCAGGTCGGACCGCTTGCTCAAACCGTGGAAGACGCCGCACTGCTTTTGGAAGTCATTGCCGGTCATGATCCCAAAGACTCCACCTCACTGCATCACGGCGTCCCGAAGTACACGGCGAGTCTTACTCAGCCGGTCGAAAATCTGCGGGTCGGTTATGTCAGGGAACATTTTGCGGAAGGTCTTGACCCGGAAATTGAAGCGGCCGTGAAAGCGGTCCTTGAAGAATACCGTTCCCTCGGTGCGGCGGTCCGCGAGGTTTCACTGCCGAACAGCAAATATTCAATTCCGACGTATTATATTATTTCGTCATGCGAAGCGTCAAGCAACCTTGCCCGATACGACGGAATGCATTACGGTTTCCGCGACGTTTCGGCACCGGAACATCTGATTGACACATTCCGCCGCACACGAAGCAGCGGTTTCGGACCGGAAGTCCAACGGCGGATCCTGCTGGGAACCTATGCCCTCAGTTCGGGATATTATGACGCATACTATTTGAAGGCCCTCAAAGTCCGGCGGCTCATCCGTGACGATTTCGACCGGGCGTTTCAGGAGGTCGATGTGATTGTCGGTCCGACAACACCGGTTCCGCCGTTTCCTCTCGGCGACAAAATCGACGATCCGCTTTCGCTGTACCTTTGCGACCTGTACACATGCAGCGTCAACCTTGCGGGCATTCCGGCCATGTCGGTTCCGTGCGGTCAAACGAAGGCGGGACTTCCCATCGGCGTTCAGTTTCATGCGGCGCCGCTGCAAGAGGAAACGCTTTTCCGCGCCGCCAACATGCTGTTGCATCGCCAACGTGGCACGTTGGATCGCAGCCGGGAAGCCCCGGCGCCAACGTAGCACGTTGGATCGCAGTTGCCTTCGGCCTCCAGTGGTAAAGATTTTCTATCTGAAAGCGACCGCATCAAGGGTGCTGGAAGCAAACCACCCGCCGCGGCGTCGCGGCCCGCCCCAAAAATCCCTTTTGACATTTGACACGTGACCATTCCCCCAAAACGCTCTCCTGCCGTTTTTTGGTGCTCACCATTGACTCGTTGGTGATCATCATTGACCTTTTGGTGGTCACCATTGACTCGTTGGTGCTCATCATTAACCCGTTGGTGATCATCATTGACTCGTTGGTGTTCACCATTAACCTGTTGGTGATCATCATTGACCTTTTGGTGGTCACCATTGACCCGTTGGTGCTCATCATTGACCCGTTGGTGATCACCATTT
>JAISQK010000005.1 GCA_031274255.1 Planctomycetaceae bacterium
AAAGGGGATTGGAAACTCATCAAACCGCATATTGATAAAGAACCGCAACTTTATAATCTTGCAGCCGATGTTGGTGAACAAACGGATTTGGCAGAACAGGAACAGGAAAGATACAGGGAACTTCTGACTCTCTGGAATGAATGGAATACCCAAAACGAACCCGAACGCTGGCATGATCCGCGTTCGGAAGGTGATGGTCCGGGAAGAAACGTGAAAGTCAGGCAAAACAAAGCGGAAATCACACCGGATACAACTTTTGGTATGAAACTGAAATTCGATTTTCATCAGGGACCGGGATAACATCATTGACGTTTCCGGGAAAAAGAATACGTTGAGAGTTTTGAAAAATATCCGATTTCATTTTGTTCTGTTTTCGGAGGCAGTTTTTTATCTTACATTTTCCATAATCCGGTTCTTTCCAGTCCCTTCCTACCTGTATTGTTCCCCAAAGGAGGTCCATTTCCCGTCATTCGCCCTTCACTTGAGCGAACGGGATTCAACACACGGGCGTTGGACCCCGACCGCGAGCCGCGGCGGGCGGTAACCTCATGGTCACTGTGGTGGAACAGCATGTTCCCCTTCGGTGTTGACATAACCTGTTTTGTGACAGTGAGTTGCATTTTTCGCAAAAAAACCGTGACGTGATTGACTTTTCAGGAAATGTTCAGTACAATCAGGAAACATTACTGGTGAGAGAATGTCAACACAAGTGAGGGTCAAAACCATGTTACGGCGATGTTTGAGTTTGTCGATTCTGTTATTTTTGTTCACTTCATGGGGGGGTGCGGCGGAGATTTCCGAAAAGGATGTTGTGTTTTGTATCGGTTATCCTGATTCTTACTGTTCGGAATTCGCGTTAACCAAAGAAGGTTACGCCGCTTTCCCTGACAAATTTCCGAACGAAGTTCATTACGAAGTCGGTAAAAGCAAGCCGGAAAAGGATTGGGCGTTTTTGCATCCGTCAAAACAGGATCAATCATGGGCAAAAGGCGGACAAGTTCATCCGTTCACGATTCGTTTTGAATCCGATCAAACAATCGACGAACCAACAACCTTCATCATCGGATACATAGGAACGCAAGGCGATTTATCGAACATTAATATCACCGTCAATGAAACGGCGTTGCCGACACAACTTCCCAAAAATGTTGGTCACGGAAACATCGTTTTCAAGCCGAATCAAAAAGGAACCAATGCGGCAAATCTGTTCACTATTCCGGCGGGAACCCTCAAAAAAGGAACCAATACGATCACGATTGTTCTCGAAGGAAAAAGTTGGATTTTGTACGACTATGTTGCCCTGCGGAAAGAACCGAAACCGCTTGCCAATCACGAACGCCCGCAAGTCGATCTGTTCGCCGAATTCATGAAAGGCGAAAATGCTCCGATGAAAGGCGTTAAGAAAATCGTTTTCACCACACGAACGCAAACATCGGAGCATTGGTACGCGAACATTGGTTATTATGCCTCAACACAACATGTCGGAACAAATTTGCCTGCTCCGAACGAAGGCGGACGCTTGTGTCTTTACGACGTGGAAACGAAGCAAGTTGACGTTTTGATTGACGACCATACCGGTATTGTCCGCGATCCGTGTGTGAATTACGAAGGGAACAAAATCCTGTTTTCCTATAAAAAATCTGGTACGGATTACTTTCATCTTTACGAAATGGATTTGAGCAACAATAATGCACTCCGGCAAATCACCCGCGACAACTTTGACGACATCGAACCGGCTTATACACCGGATGATCAAATTTTGTTTGTCTCCACACGGGCAAAACGTTGGGTGAATTGCTGGCTGACGCAGGTTGCGATTCTTTACGGCTGCGATTCGGACGGTAAAAACATCCATCCGCTTTCCGGTAATATCGAACAAGATAATACGCCGTGGATTTTGCCGAACGGACAGGTGCTTTACACTCGCTGGGAATATGTTGACCGCAGTCAGGTTCATTATCATCATCTTTGGACAATGAATCCCGACGGAACACGGCAAATGGTCTTTTACGGTAACATGCATCCCGGTATCGTGTACATTGACGCCAAGCCGATTCCGAACAGCGAAAAAATTGTTGCGTCATTTTCCTGGGGACATGGTCGCGTGGAACACGCCGGTTCGATTGGCGTGATTGACCCTCGCAACGGTCCCGATGACAAGCAATCGGCAAAGGTGATTACGGAAGCCTCAGAATACCGCGACCCATGGGCATTTTCCGAAACCGCTTTTATGGCGGCACGGAACGACCGCCTCGAATTGATTAACGGTGACGGCGAAACATACACGCTTTGGCAAATTCCCCAAGAATGGCAGAGTCAGGTGAATGTCGGAAAAGTTGTTCGTGACAGTACGGAAATCCGAGCGAAATTGAGTCCGCTGTTTGTTCATGAACCGCGTCCGCTCGTGCCGCATCCTCGTGAACGGATGATCGGTAAAATTTCTGATGAAAAAAAGGATTACTCCGAGATGACGGTGGTTGATGTTTATCACGGAAGGAACATGGACGGTGTGAAAAAAGGCGACATTAAGAAACTGTTGATTCTCGAAACGCTGCCGATGCCAATTCACTACACCGGCGGAATGGAACCGCTGACTTACGGCGGTTCGTTCACGCTGGAACGGGTTGTCGGTACGGTGCCGGTTGACCCGGACGGTTCGGCCCATTTCAAACTGCCGCCGCTAAGGGGATTTTTCTTTGTGGCGTTGGACGAAAACAATTTGTCGGTCAAACGAATGCAGTCCTTCCTTTCGACCATGCCGGGCGAAAATTTTACATGTAACGGTTGTCATGAGAGTCGGTTGGAAACGCCGCGGCGAGACGGACTCTTTCCGACAGCAAGTCACCGACCCGCCGACGAGATTACACCGATTGCCGATTACAAGGGAATGGATTATCTGGGCAGAAAGATTTCCCCGACAGGGATTCCCGACGTGATTGATTATCCGCGTGACATTCAGCCGGTTTGGGACAAACACTGTGTTGCGTGCCATCATTCGGAGAAGCGGGAGGGGCATTTTAATTTGTCCGGCAGCAGGGGTCCGATGTACTCGATCAGTTATTCCAACATCATGACCGGAACGCACAGTGCGCTGCAAAACGAGCAGTACGGCAAGGAAACGCTCATTGCCGACGGACGGAACAGAGCGCAAGGGAATTACCCGCCGCGCTCACTCGGTACGAGTGCCAGTGCATTATACACAAAGTATTGTCAGAAAGGACATTACGGCGTGGAATTATCCGAGCGTGAAAAGACGCTGGTTCGTCTCTGGATTGAAACGGGGGCGGCCTATCTCGGAACGTATGCCGGTTTGGGCAGCGGAATGCTGGGCGGTTATGCGGTGAACATGTTAGACCGGCAGGATTTGGAGTGGGAAGAAACGAAAACGATGCAAAAGGCGTTGCAAGAAAATTGCGGTTCGTGCCACACCAAAGAAACGCAGTTGCCGCTTTCCGTTTCGGACGAAATCCGGCATACGTGGTGGGTTTATCCGAATGATCCGAACGACAGCCGACGGAAGTATTCCCGGCACCTCTTCTTCGATTTGACGAAACCGGAACAGTCCGCGTTGCTGCTTGCTCCGATGGCAAAATCCGACGGCGGATACGAGAGTTGCGGTAAAGCCGTCCTGAAAAAAGGGGATGAGAATTATCATAAAATACTCGCCGGGATTGAGCGGGCCAAGTTGCAACTCGACACCGTCAAGCGTTTCGATATGCCGGACTTTCAGCCGCGTCAGGAATATCTTCGGGAAATGAAAAAGTTCGGAATTTTACCGCCGGAACAGGAACCGGCAACGACAGTGAATTGTTACGAACTCGATCACAAATACTGGCAGTCGTTGTGGTACAAGTCGGAAGAGTGAAAGCAGTCTCAACATGGAACCTGTTTTTCCTCCGGCCCGATGGTGGCATCGCGCGGACAACTCTGATAACGGTGATGTTGTCCATGACGTCATTTGTGAACTTTGTCCGCGACGTTGCCGTATTGCCCATCAAAAGTCAGGCTTTTGCCGCGTCCGGCAGAATCATCACGGACAGCTTATTAATGCCGCTTACGGCAGGTCAACCGGTTTTTGTCTTGATCCGGTCGAGAAGAAACCGCTCTACCATTTTCTCCCCGGCACACCGACCCTTTCTTTCGGAACGGTCGGTTGTAATCTGGAATGCCGGTTTTGTCAGAATTATCAGACGAGCTGCAGTCACACGCTTGCCCCGCTCCGTGAAACCGCCTCGCCGGCGGTCATTGCAGAAACGGCTTTGTCCTTGGGATGTCCCAGCGTTTCCTTCACCTACAACGAACCGGTCATCTGGAGTGAGTTTGTTGTCGATACCGCCCTGGAGTGCCGCAAACGCGGAATCAAAACCATCGCCGTCACGAACGGTTTTATTTCACAGGAACCTGCCGCATGGTTTTTCCCGCATCTTGATGCGGTTAACGTGGACCTGAAGGGATTCACCGACGATTTTTACAAACGGCTCACCGGCGGAAGTCTCGCTCCCGTACTTGAGACGCTCCGATATATTGTGCATGAAACGGCGTTGTGGCTGGAAATCACGAACCTGCTGATTCCCGGAGAAAACGACCGTTCCGAAGAAATTCATGCCATGTGCGAATGGATTGCCCGTGAACTTGGTGTCGATATTCCGCTCCATTTTTCCTCTTTTCATCCGATGTTCCGGTTGATGCGGCACCCTCCGACGCCGCCGGAAACTCTTATAAAAGCCCGGCAAATCGCCCGTGAACACGGACTTCGCTATGTTTATCTTGGAAACATCCGCGGCAGTCAGACGCATACGACCGTCTGTCCGTCATGCGGTTCGACTCTTCTGGAACGCACGGATTACGGCGTTGTTCCAATAAACATTGACCTTCCCGTACCGGACACAAACACCGTCACCGCCCAATGCAGGCAATGCCGTCAGGTTCTTCCCGGTGTTTATCCGCCGCGAATGGGAATCTGGGGCAACAAACGCCAACCGGTCTCCCTGTGAATGTCACCGGTTCCATTTTTGCGGACAAACGACAAGTTCCACCCGTTTATTCCGGTTGCGTCCCTCTTCATATGTGTTCGGAGCGACCGGCCGATTGGCACCGTAACTGGTGACGACAAGCTGTTTGGAATGGACGTGTGCCTCATTGGTCAGAAAATGATAGACGACAAGCGCCTTTTGCATCCCGACTTCCTGGGCGTGAATCGGATGCTGCGAACTGGCGGTGAGATCATCCGTGTGTCCCTCGACGGCGATTTCCTGATCGGGAAAATTCAGACGCAATTCGTTGATCACCTGACGCAACGCCTGTTCCGCTTCCTCCTGTAACTGCCACGAACCGGGCTTCAGAAGGAACGAATCAGGAAACTCGACCCGCAAATAATCTCCGTCCTCACGAGCTTGAAGTTCCGGATAATTCAGCTTCAAATGCTGTGCCGCAAAACTGCTGTTCGGCTTGATTGTCACGGTCGCTTTGTTCTGCATCGACGCCTGATAGGTTTGGACCTTTTGCTCTTTTTCGGCCAACTCCGTTTTGAGACGGCTGTTTTCCGCATTGAGCTGGGTGATTTGCTCCGTCAATTTTTGCGACGCGGCTTTGGCCTGTTCGGTGTACTGCTGGAACTGGGCACTGTGTTTTTGCAGTGTTTCATTGATCCGGTCGGCGTTTTCGGCACGCAGGGTCATTTCCTGAAGTTGTGCCGCCAGACGTTCCTGATTCCTGTTCGCATCGCTGAGGTTTCCCTGTAAAACAGGGTTGGCGCAACTCGAAACCGGCAAAATCAACAGCAGCAGCAACAGCCGCCGACAGACTCTGCCGATGACGACTGACACCGCCGTCAATATTGCGGAGGAATCTGTCTTGCGTTTTTCGGACGCTTTACTGGAAAATGGAGTGGACATAATGGTTAATGTGCAAAAACTAATCCCGTGACGGGTAATGACACACTCTCTATTATTCCACGAAAAACAGATTTGTCCGTCAAAAATTTAAGGAAATATCAGAAATTGAGTTAATCAACAATCCGACAGGTCGGATTGTGAGAAAAATAGCGGTTTGTCATTTTATTGAAAGTTCAAAATCAAAAGTATTCTTTTTACCTTTTTCAATCTTTACAGGAACGATTCCCGATGTCGCCGGATTTTCGTATTTTTTCGGTACAAGATACGTT
>JAISQK010000019.1 GCA_031274255.1 Planctomycetaceae bacterium
CGGTTGATGAATCAATATCGCAACGGTTTATTGACGAATGCCGAAGTGATTGATGAGTTGCTGGATATGGCATCGGATATTGTCAAAGACCATGAAGCCGGAAAAGATTTAGGTTTGACGGTGGAGGAAAAGGCATTTTATGATGCGGCGATTACCAAACCAACTGCTGTTAAGGATTTTTTCGATAGCGCAACGTTAATTGAAATAACTCAGCGTTTGACGGACATGTTACGCAAAAACAGAACGATTGACTGGCAGAAAAAAGAAACAGCACGTGCGGCGATGCGTTCGATGGTCAAACGGCTTCTCAAAGAATTTAAGTACCCGCCGGAAGGTTTGGAAGATGCCACCGCAACAGTTATCGCTCAATGCGAAATGTGGACGGACCGGAAAAATTGAAACGGTCATTGTAATAGAAAAACATGTAACAAAAACATGACGGAAACGCCAAAAAAGCAGGGGGATTTTCAGCTTCCTGATGGAGCCGAAGGAGTACCGGGGGACTATTCCGCCGCGTTCGACCGCCGTGTTGCTTCACCGGATGATCCTGACATTCCTGATACGCAGCTTGGAACCGACGCGATTTTCGGGCTTTGCCAAAAAGCCATTGAAAAAGTACGTGAGTTTCCTCACAAGCCGGGAATTTATCTGATGAAAGACGAGGCCGACCGTGTCATCTACATCGGCAAAGCGAAGGACTTGAAAAATCGGGCAAGCAGTTACTTTCACAAAGCCGCCGCTTATGATCCGAGAACGGCGAATCTTGTTCGGGAAATCCGCGACATCGCCAATATCGAAACGGAAAGTGAAGTCGATGCCATCCTCATGGAAGCGCGGTTGATTAAAGACATTCAGCCGAAATACAACCGCGACCTCAAAGATTCCAAGACGTTCCCTTATTTGCAGGTCACACTTCGGGAGCAGTTTCCCCGTGTGGAAGTCACGCGGACACCGAAGCCGCGCGGCGTCAGGTTGTTCGGACCGTTTCCGAGTGCCTCAACGCTTCGCGGAGCGGTTCAGATTCTGCAAAAAGTTTTCAAATTCCGCACCTGCTCGTTGCAAATCAAAGAGGAGGACGAACGCTGGCAGTGGTTCCGTCCCTGTTTGCTCGGACACATTCAACAGTGCAGTGCGCCGTGTTGTTTCGCCGTCAGCAAGATCAACTACCGCAAAAGCATTCTCCGTTTGATCCGTTTTTTGGAAGGGAATAAAAAGAAACTGTTGCGCGACCTCTACCATGAGATGAAAGCCGCCTCAAGGGAACGCCTTTATGAAGCGGCGGCGGAGTTCCGCGATCAAATCCGGTTGATTGAAACGCTTGATCAACGGGGTGATGTTGACACTCACGCTCAGCCGGAGGTCTTTCAGATTGACCCGCGGAAGGGAGTGATCGGTTTACAGAAGATACTCAAACTTCCGCAGCCGCCGCGGACCATTGAAGGAATCGACATTGCTCATTTGTCGGGCAGGGACATGGTTGCCAGTCTGGTGCATTTCATTGACGGTCTGCCGTTCAAGCCGGGTTACCGACGTTACAAAATCCGCACCGTCGAGGGGATTGACGATTTCGCGGCGATGGCGGAAGTGGTGTCGCGGCGGTTTTCCCACGCCGATACGAATGATCATCCGCCTCCGGACATCCTGCTCATTGACGGCGGAAAAGGGCAGCTCAATTCCGTGCTTGCCGCGTTGGAACACGCTCCGGTGAAGCCCGGTGTGATACTGTCGCTTGCCAAGCGTGAAGAGGAAATCTATCTTTCCGGGGCGGACGAACCGCTCCGGTTGAGCCGCCGCTCCTTTGCACTGCGGCTGTTACAGTATGTACGTGATGAAGCTCACCGTTTCGCCCAGCATTATCATCATTTACTGCGGAAAAAATCA
The DNA here is from genome assembly GCA_031274255.1 of Planctomycetaceae bacterium. Classification (GTDB taxonomy): domain Bacteria; phylum Planctomycetota; class Planctomycetia; order Pirellulales; family Thermoguttaceae; genus WRMR01. The sequence continues at coordinate 1,882 of JAISQK010000019.1, forward strand.
ACCTTCGGAGAAAGGTAACTTCATGTGACGTTCCGGCGTTTTCGAGTTCACAACCGCTTGCAAAAGTTTGACCTGTCAGGGTCTGCTTTGGAGCCAAACAGCATCACACACGAAAGAGAAGCAGTGATTCAGCGTATTTACCATCTGATGATTAAAGAGTTCCTCACCTCGCTGCGTGATCCGAAAGCGAGGCTCCTGTTGATTGTTCCGCCGATTTTGCAAGTGTTCGTTTTTGCTTTTGCGATCACGCAGGAAGTCAAAAACGTCACGCTCGCAATTTACAATCAGGATCAGGGAATTGAGGGAGCCGTCCTGGCAAAGCGGTTTGAAAACACTCCGACATTCACACGGATTCTGATGCTGCGTCACCGTAACGAGATTGATCCGGTCCTCGACAACCGGAGAGCCGTTGCCGTGCTGGTCATTCCGCAGGACTTCTCCGAAAAACTTCTCAGCGGCACACGTCAGGCGGATGTGCAGGTCCTCATTGACGGCCGGCGGACGAACGCCTCCTTGATTGTCAACGGCTACATCCAGAAAATCCTCGCAGCATTCGGCGAAAACCGCATGACGGAAACAGACCGCCGCGGAATTTCCGGTATTGATGTGGTCACCCGCAACTGGTTCAATGCGAATCTGAATCCGCGTGATGCGATGGTTCCATGTCTGATTTGCATTCTCGCCACATTGGTCGGACTTCTTCTTTCCGGTCTTTCCATCGCCCGCGAACGGGAAATGGGAACCTTTGAACAACTGCTGGTGTCACCGTTTACGCCGGCGGAAATCCTGATCGGCAAAGCGGTTCCGGCAATGGTTATGGCGACGTTTTCCGCATGTTTGATTACGTTCATTGTGGTTTTCGGTTTCGGTATCGGTCTGAAAGGTTCCTTTTGGCTGCTGATGGTTTCACTCGAAGCGTTTCTGCTCGCCATTATCGGAATCGGCCTTTTCATCAGTTCGATGTCGATGACGCAGCAACAGGCGATACTCGGCTGCTTTCTGATTATGCCGCCGTCGATTATGCTTTCCGGGTTTGCGACACCGGTCGAAAACATGCCGGCATGGTTTCAGGTGATGACGCTTGCCGACCCGGTCCGCTGGTTCATGGTGATCATCAAGGGACTCTTTCTCAAAGGGATGTCTGTTTACGCGGTCTTCGCCAACATGATTCCGCTTCTTTTGATTGCCGCCGTGACGCTTTCCGCCGCCGTTTTCATGTTCAAACGCCGCATGGAATGACAGCGTCATGACAGAACAGAGCGAATTAATTATTTATACAGACAGTACCCATAGTGTTTGAAGTCGGTTGAAGAAAAAACTTTCCCGGTTCGCATAGGAACTCTTGCAGTTTCCCTACATCGCGAATCTTTTCCCGACGTAACAAAGTTTTCAACGTCGAAAAGCTCAGCTCCATCGGATTCAGGTCAGAACTGTATGGCGGCAAGTACAACACTTGCTCTCTTCGACTTCATCAAAGTCTTCACTTTGGGATCGTGATGTCTGTGCGGCGTTTTGTCCGCAAACCGCTTCCCTTTCAACGCTTGGCCCTACCTTCTCGTCATGTTGGTCTTCGCGGAAATCTCATCGAGAAACACCAACTTTTTCGGGTTCAGAGCAACATAGCACGTTGCATCGCAATAGACTCATGCTCACTTCGTTCGATTCGCTTCCATGAAATGGCCTGCTCTTGTTCCGCCGCATAACTCGAGTGATCAATAAAATTGCAACACGATTCAGGAGGAGGCCGTTTTTTCTGACATGAAAACATGGCTTTCTTTTATCATTTCCTGGAATACGGATCAGCTCCATTATCCGGTGCGGCAACGGCGGAAGAAGGTCCCAAGGAAAGCACCGTCACCACTTTGTCAAGAGAATAAGCACAAGCGGTTCCGAACACAAAAGCGATAATGAGAAGCGACCAACGCAACGCCCCAAGACCGTAACGGGATGATTCCGCAGACTTACTCGCGGCAGTATTATCCGAATTATTCATAATGACATACATTCCTAAAAAGTGAAAAGCTGAAAACAACGGTATAGCCTAGAATATTTGTAACGAATATACTAACAATAACGAGTGTTTCAAGTTATTATACGAAACTTTATCCCATTTGCCATATCCCCCGAATCAGGATTTTTCAAAAACTTGAGAAAAACAAGAAAAAAGAGTGTATTTTTTTAGTTTGTTTAATGAACAAAAATTATCACAAAGTTGGATTTCCATTTGACAAAACGATTTGTAACGAATATAATTCTCTTTATTGTGATGGCAATTTAGGTTTGTCCGACTTTTTGAAAGGTAAAATAATGAGAGAAAGCAAGAGTAATCGACGTGAGTTTTTGAAAAAGTCTTCCGTTGCGGCCGCCGCTGTGGGGTTGACTCCGTATCTTTTTTCGAGTGTTCAGCCGGTAATGGCACAGGCGGCGAGTGACCGGCTCCAAATCGGCTGCATTGGTGTCGGCAGCATGGGGAAAGGGGATGCCAGTGATTTTTCCAACCTCGGTGACGTCGTTGCGGTTTGTGATGTGGATTCGGAATATGGAATCGCAAGTGCCCTGAATAACCCCAATATCGGCAAAAAGGTTGACGGCAAGAAAGTCGGTCAGCCCGATGCGTATAAGGATTACCGGAAAGTACTCGACCGGAAGGACATTGACATCGTTTCCGTGGTCACGACCGATCCCTGGCACGTGAAAATCGCGATTGAAGCGTTACAGGCCGGAAAGCATGTCTTTTGTCAGAAACCGTTGACCTTGACGGTGGAAGAGGGACAGTTGATCCGTGCCGCCGTCAAAAAATACGACAAACAGGTGTTTCAGGTCGGTTCCCAGCAACGGGCGCAGAAAGATCAGTTTGCTACGGCATGTCTGATGGTTCGCAAAGGAATGCTCGGCGAAATCAAAAAAATGACCGCAGACATCGGCCCCGGTGACGTGGGCGGACCGTTCAAAAAGACCACTCCTCCGGATTGTCTCGATTTCAATCTGTGGCTTGGTCAGTGTCCGGTGGTGGAATACATTCCTGAGCGTGTCCGTTATCAATACCGGTGGTGGTATGAGTACAGCGGCGGAAAATTCACGGACTGGGGCGCCCATCACATCGACTTTGTCCACTGGGCACTCGACGAAACCAAAGAGGGGAGTGGTCCGATTGCCTTCAAACCGATTACGGCAGAGCATCCGGTTCCGTTCAAAGACGGCTATCCGACAGTGGATGACTGTTACAATACAAGCCACAAGTTCGAGATTTCCTGTACGTTTGCGAGCGGCGTTGAAATGCTGGTTTGCAGCCATTCCGAAAACGGCAACGGGATTCTCATTGAGGGGACCAAAGGCAGGATACACGTCAACCGCGGACGGATCAACGGCAAACCGATTGAAGACGGTCTCCACAAGCAGCTCACCGACGACGATTTCAAGGAACTCTACAACGGCAAACCATTTGACGGCTGGCACAAACGGAACTTCATCACGTGTATCAAGGAAGGAGGCACGCCGGTTTCCGATGTCATTTCGCATATTCAGTCGATGAATTCGTGCCATCTCTGTACGATTGCCGCACGTTTGAACCGTGAAATCAAGTGGAATCCGAAGACGGAAACGATTGTCGGCGATGACCAGGCGTCCAAATTCCTCGCCCGTGAACGCCGTGAAGGTTTCGATATCCCGAAAGTGTGATGTGCGGGTTGTAAAAGGAATGTTGAGCCGCCGCTGTGAAGCGTCGGCGCATCATCACACCCGTTCACTGATGGCGGTTTGCAGAAGATTCATCTGATGACGCATGATACCGATAGCGGTGTCGAATTCCATGTTGTTTTTGCTCATTTCCGTCACCTGATATTCCATTCCGACATTGTTGTCATCATGATACAGAATCGGAATGTCGACAGGCCAGATTTCCCCTTGAGCTTCCATGGTGTCTTTGCCGTAGGGATAGGTGACGGAGGTCGGACCGCCGATTTCGTTTTTCTTTTCGATGGCTCGGGCCAGTTTCCCTTTGAACTCCGAAACGTCAATGTCGCGCATGGCGTAACCGGGAGTGTCGTAGTTGGCGATGTTCCCCGCCAGCAGATTCTGACGCGCTTCGTCAAACTTCACGACCTGTTCCAGCACAGGAACGGTCGTCTGATTAAAGAGAGCCCTGAATTGTGATGTCGGACGTATCATGATGATCCCTTCCTTCCTTTGTTCCTTCTCAATACGGCAGACTTGTCGTGTAGGGCCAATAAACGGTCGGATGGGAATCCGGGTTTGTGCCGAACATATAAGAGATGCCGAAATTGAACGAAATTTCCCCGTGCATTTTGGTTGGACCTTTCCCCAAAATGATGTTGTCCACGATGTCTGCCTGAACCGCAAAACGATTACTCCAAAAATATTTGACTCCGACCCCGACCGGGATGCTCCAGGTTTTGATTTCCTGGTCGAGGAATGTCTCCTGAAGTGTTCCGAACCCCAATTTCAGGAAGGGACGCCACCTTGCTTCACCGTAAGGATAGTAGTGGACGCTGACATCCAGTGCCGAAAGTTTTGATGATCCGCGTGAAATTCCGTCAAAGTCTTTCAGGTCTATCGAGTTTGCCAAAGCCCGGGCTTCCAATCCCCAGTAATGGTTGAAATTTTTACCGAACATCAGTCCGCCGTTGCCGCCTGATTTTTGTTTGAGTACATCGTCCACAAGAGGTCCTCCGAAAACACATCCGCCGAAAACGCCGACATACCAAGGGTGATCCAACCAACTCTCATTTTCGAGCGGCTGTCCGACATTGCGATGGGTTCCGGTCGGCGCGTTGAACGGATTCATCAGTTTCAGCCTTGATACGGTTGTCTCCAGAAGCGGTGAGCGGATCGGCATGTAGGGACTGTTCGTAAAAGCGGAAGAACTCCCCTCGTACTGTTCCTGTTGTCTGAGTGTCCCCGATTGTGAATTTTGCTCCTCTTCCATTCCCTGCGACGGATTATAAAATGGAGGAACTTGTGAAGGATTCCAATAGGAATTGGGATAGTTGTATGGAGAGTTTACGTAAGGCGGATAAGATGCGGACGCTAGACTATTTCCTGCAAGGTAAGGATTCCATCCCGCCGTCGCGGGATAAATCGGTGGATATGGTTGCGGAGAAGATGGAGTATAAGGAGAAGCGGCAGGATTTCCCGATTGCTGTCCCAACATTCGGAGTGTCGCCTGTTGCTGCGGCGTTAAAGTGTTCGATTGTTGCTGCGGCGGAATGGCGGATTGCGGAAAAACAGGGTGTTGAGACGGTGTAGGAAGAGGAACGGATTTTCCCAATGAAGAATCCTCTCTACTTTCTCCCATCATGTTCCTTGAATCCTCCCTGCTTTCGTCCTGTATTTTCAAGGGACTTGCCATTTGGGGAGGGAATGGCAAAGTTTGCAGATTTTGTGTTTTTTGTATCGATAATTTGGCTGGAGGAAGCGGTGCCGGAATGGTAGAACCTTCCTGTTCGGAATCAGCGAACGGCAATTTGAAGTTTTCCAGACCGGATTGAGCGTTGCTGGCCGGTCGAAAAACCAAGACGGAAAACAGTCCGAGCAGCATGACCAACACAGAATATCCCCTTTGCGGGGGAAGACTTTCTGAATTGGAAAAAAGGAACGGTAACCAAGACATCAGCATGCTGCGTAAAATGATGGAAAAACGGGAAAAATAAACTGAATGACAATGAGGATTATGCGTTTTTCGATCGATGGAGTCAACGGCGATTTTGGAAAAAACGGACAGATTTTTCGTTGCAATAAACAAATTTGAGGAAAAAATATTGGACTTTTCGACTTTTCCGCAAAAATCCCGCAAAAATCATTGACATACGGCCTCTCAATCGTTAGTTTGGTAATCAGGAGAGTTAGGCGACGCTTCCGGCAATAAACATCACCCGATTCGGAATAAACCCCCTATGGCTGCAAAACGACTTAATTACTTAGGTATCCTTCAGAGGAATGGCATTGTCAGTATAGCGCAAATCAAGGAAACACAGGAGCTTGCGAATCAAACAGGAATCAGGATTCAGGATGCGCTCATCCGTTTGAATTACGCGACAAGTGAAGATATTGCCCGTGCTTTGGCGGAAGAGTACGGGAAAGAGTATGTCACGCTGCAAGGGGTTCAGATTCGGCCGGCTATTGTGGAATTGATTTCCGAATCGGTCGCTCGTGAACGGAATGTGATGCCGTATGAAGAGGATGGGGAAACGCTCAAAATAGTGGTCAGCAATCCGAATGATGTCGATACTATCGATAGAATCGGATTTTACGTTGGACGGCCATTGGAGATTGTTGTCTCGTCCCCTGAGGCAATTACTGAAGCAATAAACAATCATTACAGCCAGTCCTTCGGTGAAAGTGCTGACTCAATGATGCAGGAAATGACGGACACGGCCATTGACTTCACGTCGGTCGAGAGCGGCGGCGGTCCGGCCACGACCGACCTGACCGCCAATAATGAGAGTGACGCCCCTATCGTCAAACTCGTCAACCATATCATCAGTGAAGCGGTGCAGTTACGCGCCTCCGACATCCACATTGAACCGTTTGAAGACCGTGTCCGAATCCGGCTCCGTATCGATGGAATGCTTATTGAACGGGACATCATTCCGAAACGTCTTCAGAATGCATTGATTTCCCGTGTGAAAATCCTATCCAAGCTTGACATTGCGGAGCGGCGGCGAACCCAGGATGGCCGAATCAAGTTGACAACCGGTGACAAAGAGCTGGATCTCCGTGTCAGTGTGGTGCCGACGAGTCACGGTCAGTCCGTCGTCATGCGGATTCTCGACAAAGATAACATCCGTGTCAATCTGACGCATTTAGGGTTCGCGGAATATGATTATAGAAAATTTAATCAATTAATCCGCCGTCCAAACGGAATTATCCTTGTGACAGGACCGACAGGGTCAGGAAAAACAACCTCTTTGTATGCGGCACTCAATGAGTTGAATGCTCCGACACGGAAAATCATCACGGCGGAAGACCCGGTTGAATACTATCTGCCGGGAATCAATCAGGTGGAAATACGTCACTCCATCGGTCTGGATTTTGCCCGTGTGATTCGTGCCATGCTGCGTCAGGCCCCCAACATTATTCTCGTCGGTGAGATGCGTGACTATGAAACGGCATCAATGGGAATTCAGGCATCATTGACTGGACACTTGGTTTTTAGTACACTGCATACGAACGATGCGCCCGGAGCTATTACACGTTTAGTCAATATGGGAGTTCCGCCGTATTTGGTTTCCAGTTCGGTCATCGGCATTATGGCGCAGCGTCTTGTGAGGATGAATTGCTCAAAATGTAAAAAACCATACACTCCGACCGATTCCGAATTGGAACAGGCGGGAATCACTCCCGAGATGGCTGCGGGGGCGACTTTTATGAAAGGCCGCGGTTGTCCTGTCTGTAACAAAGGAGGGTATCGGGGACGAATGGCCATTTTTGAGCTGATGATGATGACCTCCAAGATTCGTGAGATGACATTCAAACAGGCAAGTACGGTCGACATCCGTAACGCCGCCGTAAGTGAAGGAATGACAACACTTTACTGGGACGGAATCCGTAAAGTGCTGCGAGGAGTCACCACTGTGGAAGAGGTCATGCGTGTGGCTCGAATTCAAGAATGATTCTCTTTTCGGTATTGATTGATTTCGCAATAGACACTTTGAGGAATCATCACTTTTCATTACTCTTTTCACTCCAATATTTGTTATTTGTACGAAACACGATCCTTCCGGAATAAGATTTTTCATTTTTGGCATAAATTTTGCTCTCATTTGCTGTGCGTATGGGAGCGAAAAAATTTCACAGTCTTGAAAGTTTTTTAAAAGTAGAAAATTTTTGAATTGGAAAAAATTTTTGCGACAATTGTATCAGACGATTTTGTTGAAGATTCCAATCCCGAGGAAAACATCTTTGATGCGGCAAAATCACCCTTTTAGAAATATTACAGCGTATGAGTACGATTTTAATTGACAGGCTTCTCGAAACCGTTGTTGTCCGCGGCGCAAGCGACCTTCACATTGCCGTGGGGCAGCCGCCTGTGTTGCGGTTGCATGGCCGATTAGTGAAACTTGAAACAAAGGTTCTGGAACCTGCCGATGCCACGTCACTGATGAAAAGTATTACGCCGGAACGCTGCCAGCAGGAACTTCAGGAAAAAGGAAGTTCCGACTTCGGGTTTGCTTACGGCGATAAAGCTCGTTTTCGTGTGTCGATTTTCAAACAAAAAGGGAATACCGGGATGGTGCTCCGGCAGATTCCCAACAAGCTCCTGTCGATGGACGACCTTCATACGCCGCCGATCATGAAAGACCTGATCATGCGTCCGCGTGGTTTGATTCTCGTGACAGGACCGACAGGTTCCGGAAAATCGACGACACTTGCCGCGTGTATTGATTACTTAAACGAAAATGTCGATCACCATATTATTACGATTGAAGACCCGATTGAATTTTATCACAATCACAAAAAATCGACCGTGAATCAACGCGAGGTCGGTGTTGATGTGCCGTCGTTTGCGGAAGCGATCCGGCGTGCGTTGCGTCAGGACCCTGATGTCATCCTCGTCGGTGAGTTGCGGGACCTCGAAACGATTGAGGCGGCCATCACCGCAGCGGAAACCGGTCACGTCGTGTTCGGAACGCTTCACACCACCGGTGCTCAAGGAACCGTCAACCGTATTATTGACGTTTTCCCGACGACTCAGCAGGACCAGATTCGGACCCAACTTTCGACCTCCATTGTCGGAATTTTGTCACAGCAATTGCTTCCACGTATTCAGGGAGGCCGTGTCGCCGCTTATGAAATGCTCGTGATTACTCCGGGTATTGCGAACCTGATTCGTGAAAACAAGACATTCCGAATTACGTCCTCGATTCAAACGGGTCACAAACTGGGAATGCAGCTTCTCGACGATCACCTTTTCAAACTCTGGAAGGACGGTATTGTCACCAAAGAGGAGGTTTTAATCAAGGCGAATCTGCCGGAAGCGTTGGAGCAGAAAATCAAACGTTGGGAAGCGGGGGCTTTAGTCGGTGAGGAAGATGATGAATGAGGAATTGTGCCGATGGAACTCAGGCCGATGGAAACTTTTCCGGTGAGAACAGAGAGAGCCGTCCCGCGAGGCTGCGGTTTTGCGGAAAACGAAGCGAATGTTTGACCTGTTACGGGTCTATTTATTAGCAACATTGGTATGCCGACCGGTGGAAAACAGCAGTGAAGACCGGTTCAGGTAAAACATCCAGGAAAACAGGAACACTGATGGCAACACGCAGATTGGAACAGGTTTTCGTCGATCTCGGTTACATTGACGACGAGCAGATGGAACTCCTTATGGAGGAACATCAGCAGCGTCACGGCGAGAAGATGGGACAGGTGGCACTGAGTTTGGGACTGGTCAACGAAGATAAACTCGCTCACGCTTTCGCCGAACAGTTTGGTTATCAGGAAATCAATCTGACCGATATCACGATTCCTCCGGAAGTGCTTGCTCACATGTCGGAACCGATGGCGGTTTTGTATAAAGCGGTGCCGATCAGTTTTCGGGATGACGTGTTGACCATTGCAATGTGCGAACCGGACAACCTGCTGGCGGTGGACGAACTGAAAAGTTCGCTCGGATACGAAATACGGATCGTCGTGACAACCCCGAAAGACATCCAGGGAGCGCTCGACCGTTACTACGCCGTCGATAAAGAGAGCGTCGAATCCATTTTGAAGGACATTGAGAACGATCAGGAACTTCGGAAAATGGCGACGGCTCTGGAATCGGGCGACTCCATGGACCTGATGAGTGTGGAAACGCTCAGCGAAAGTGCGCCGGTGAAGAAACTGTTGAACATGGTGTTTCTCATCGGCATCCGCGACCATGCCAGCGACCTGCACTTTGAACCGTTTGAGGACGAGTTCAAAATACGAATCAAATCGGACGGAACACTTTACGAAATGGTGCCGCCGCCGCGTCATTTGGCCTCGGCCATTACGACACGTATCAAGGTGATGTCGAAACTGGATATCGCCGAACGCCGGCTGCCGCAGGACGGACGAATCCAGTTGACCGTCGCGGGGAACCCGATCGACTTCCGTGTGAGCGTGCTGCCGACCATGTTCGGGGAAAGCGTGGTTTGCCGGATTTTGGACAAGTCCGTCGTCATGCTCGACCTGAATAATGTCGGCATGAGTCCGGCCCTGATCCGTCAGTTCCGCGAGTTGATCAAGCTTCCCAACGGAATCATGCTCGTGACAGGCCCGACCGGTTCGGGAAAAACGACGACCCTGTACGCGGCACTGAGTGAACTGAACCACATCCAGGACAAACTGATGACCACGGAAGACCCTGTGGAATACGACATGGACGGGATTGTGCAGATTCCGATTGACGCGGAAATCGGGAACACGTTTGCTCAATGTCTGCGGTCGATTTTGCGGCAGGACCCGGATAAAATCCTTGTCGGTGAAATACGCGACCAGGAAACAGCGGAAATCGCCGTGCAAGCGTCGCTGACGGGACACTTGGTGTTCAGCACGTTGCACACCAACGACGCACCAAGCTCCATCACACGGCTCCGCGATATGGGGATTCCGGCGTTTTTGATTACGGCAACGGTTCAGGGGATTTTGGCTCAGCGGCTTGTCCGCCGGATTTGTACCGAATGCAAGGAAAAATTCGTTCCCGACGCCGAACAGCTTCTGGAACTCGACCTGACGCCGAAAGAAGCCGAGGGGAAACCGTTTTACCGGGGACGCGGTTGTGTGGTATGTAACAACACCGGCTACAAAGGCCGGACCGCCATTCACGAGTTTATGGTGATCAATGACGAAATCCGTGAACTGATCAACCGCGGAGCCTCGACCGGAGAGATGCGTAATGCCGGAGCGAGAAACGGAATGGTGACGCTGCGTGCGGCGGGAATGGCCAAAATCTATGAAGGGATTTCCTCCATTGAAGAGGTCGCACGTGAAACCGCACTGGAAATGTAACCCGGGGAAATATAACCGGAATGCAGCCGGAAAGAAACGTCCGACATCAGGAAAATTTTCAGGAAGAAGATCTCCCTGAGTCCGGCGGGATTGAGCCGGCGGATTTTTCCGTGAGACCATGCGAGCCGTCTGAAGGGACGGCGGTGACGCGGTGTGTTTGGGACCGCATTGTTTGTCCTGTCGTGGGACGACCGTTTATATACTATTAATCATTAAGGACATTGTCATGCCGCATTTCAAATTTGAAGCCTACGATCAGACGGGCAAGGAAATCAAGGACATTATCGAGGCCCCCAGCGAGGCGGAAGCTCAGGCGACAATCCGTCAGATGGGATACCAGGTCACCAAAATCGTTCTCCACAAGGAACGTAAAGCGAAGACCGCCGCCAAGAAGGTCTCCGGGAAAACATTTTCCTTTGGACGTGTGCCGTCGAAACAGTTGACGACATTCACCCGGCAGTTGTCCATTCTTCAGGATGCCGGTCTGCCGATTTTGCGGAGTCTGAACATTCTGATGGAACAGTCGAAGCCGGGAGCACTCCGCAACAGCCTGATTGACGTCTGCAACGAAATCGAAGGCGGAGCGAGCCTTTCCGAAGCGATGTCCAAAACGCCGAAAGCGTTTAACCGGCTTTACGTCAACATGATCAAAGCGGGCGAAGCGGGCGGTGCGCTGGAAACGATTCTCCAGCGTCTCGCGGAATTTCTCGAAGCGTCCGAGCGGCTCAAGAGAAAAATCAAGTCCGCCATGACTTACCCGGTTGCGGTGATCCTTTTCGCCACGATGATTCTCATTTTCATCATGGGATGGATTGTGCCGCAGTTCGAGAAAATCTTCGTGGATTTCGGTCTTGAACTTCCGTGGCTCACCAATTTCCTCATCAATGCGACGCACTTCGTGAAAAATTACTGGTTCCTGCTGCCGGGGATTCCGTTTTGCATCTTCGTGTTCATCAAGCTGGCGACGAGTTTCGAGTTCGGAAGGTACGGCTGGCATTTGTTCCTGCTCAAAGTGCCGATTTTCGGAATGCTTTTTGAGAAAACGATTGTCGCACGGACCACACGGACACTCGGAACGCTTGTCACCAGCGGCGTACCGATTCTTGAGGCGCTCCACATCACAAGAGAGACAAGCAACAACGCGGTCTTTGAGCGGATTTATCAGAAGGTCCTCGAAGCGATCCGTGACGGCGACACCATCGCCAATCCGCTCAAACAGTACCGGTGTCCGCCGTTTCATTTGGGTGCCCTGTTTTTCTTCGCCGTTTTCGGGGTCGGAGTCGGGGTGCTGCGCTATTTGATGGTACTGCAAAAACGGGTGATGGACGACATGGTCATCAACATGGTGGACGTCGGCGAGCAGACCGGAGAACTTGATACGATGCTCTACAAAGTCGCCGATGTGTACGATGAAGAGGTCGAAACGATCACGGAAGGACTCATGAGCATGTTGGAACCGATCTTGATCATTTTCCTCGGCGGAATTGTCGGTACGATTGTGATTGCACTGTTCATGCCGTTGATCAAGTTGATCACGAGTCTTTCCGCTCCGAGCAAATAGCAAATAACAGACAAAACATTCCGCCGTGCGCAACAGACGCCGGTACCAAAAAGGGCAGACCAAAGGGCAAACCAAGGGCTTCATCCACCACTATTACAGGGAGAATTATCATGGACTCATCAGGAATCCAAAAAGGTCAAAAACAGGGTTTTACGTTGATTGAACTGCTCGTGGTGATCGTGATTATCGGGATTCTGGCGTCACTGGCACTGGTCGGCGGCAATGCGGCAATGCAGGCGGCGCGGCGGACGGTCATCAAGACCGATCTGAGCCAGCTCGAAATGGCGTTGGAACAGTATAAAAACAAGTACGGCGAATATCCGCCTGATTTTTCCGATGTTAATGCCGTCATGCGGCATGTCCGTAAACGCTGGCCGAGGTTTAGTCAAGTTACTATTGGTAATACATCATACTCTTTAACATCAGACCTATTTATTGACCAGATGGTTCTGGCAGGTTGGAATGTTGCAGAAATGGAGGATTCGGGAACTGACAAAGCAAAGATAAAAGTTTATAATCCTGATGGAGTCGGTCATTTGGCGGCCGTTACATTTTGGCTCGGCGGATTGCCGGAGGGTGGAATGCTCGGCGGTTTCAGTGCGAATGTTTCCAATCCGTTCGATTTGACTGCCCAGCGGGAACTGCCATTGCTGGAAATGACAATCGGCGGTAACGTCGTGGCACCTGATGAAAATCCTTTTGGAGTGTATTTTTTTAAGTCTCATAAGTATCCGGTGGTGTATTTCCGTTCCGGTTATGCTTCGGGTGGTAATGTGAAATCTTTTACAGACCCCGACCTCGGAACCGCTGTTCCTTATGCCCGTTCCATCGGCAGTGCCGGTGATACCGTTTGGTATAATGATAAAAAGTTCCAGTTGATTCATCCCGGTCTTGACGGTGTTTTCGGTCACGGAGCCGGTCCCCGCGCCATTGATCCCCAAAAGGATGAGCGTGTGAACATTGGAAACGAGGATTACGACAATCAGACCAATTTCGGCGGCGGAACCACCATTGAAGAATAGCGAGGTACGTCATGAAATACGGTTTGAAACATCCGGTGCTGTCACCGGCATCCAGCGGTTTCACGCTCGTGGAACTTCTGATTGTGATTATGATTATCGGGATACTTGCTTCGCTGTCCATTGTGGTCACGACCCAGGCGATGTACTCGGCGAAAGTCGAAAAAACACGTACCACGATCGGCAAACTTGACGACATCATTTCCGAAATGTATGAAAGCTACGAAACGCGGCGTCTGCCGGTGAGTACGTTGCCGTCGACATCAAATCCGAATCTGGCACATGCGGTACGTCTGTGGATGCTTCGCGACATCATCCGCATGGAAATGCCGTGTAACTGGAATGAAGCAGAAACCGGACCGCTTACCTTTTCGTTCAGCGGTGTTTCTGGAACATGCAATGTCCCTGATTCGCCGCTCCGTGTGATGTATCAGAATACTTACAATGCAACAATTCAGCGACTTATTGATGATGGAAAGGCCGATAATGTAAACGCTGCGAAAGATATGGTGAATCACTTTGCGTCGGGCAAACTCCTTTACCTGATTGTCACGCTGGGAAATCCTGAAATGCGGGAAGCCTTTCACGACAGTGAAATCGCTACCGATGACGATGATTTGAGTTACTTCATTGACGGCTGGAACAATCCTATCGGTTTTTTACGCTGGGCGCCGGGACTTCAGGATTCCGAACGCCAACCGGTTATTGATCCTGATGAAGGTCTTCCTGAACAAATTCGTAAAGCTGTCAATAACTTTGCCGACCCGCTCAATCCTGTGAAGATTTCAGGCGGAGTCGATAATCCTGTGACGGGAAACGCCTGTACCATTAATCTGGACAAAAAATGGCTTTATGCTCCTCCTACTTCGATTCTTGCATGGGCACTTGTCCCGGTGGTGGTTTCGTCAGGAGGGAATGAAGTAGGAGGCAATGAAGACGGTTACGGTCTTAAAGGCATCGGCGGAACGGACATCAACATCATGATTGATCCGGTGTTCGGTGCCGATACTTACGCCGGTGCTTACGGTTCATGGACATTAACGCCGAATCACAATATCATCACTAACCATACATCGCGGAGGTAACTTATCATGAAAATATTACAGTATGACTTCCGAAAATCCGCGTGTCGAACCATGCGGTGCCGTCCGTCCGGGCTGACGCTGGTGGAACTCCTGGTGGTGGTGAGCATCATGTCGATTCTGTTGGCGGTCAGTGTTCCGGCGATCCGTCCGATGCTTGAAACGCAGAAAACACGCAATGCCGCCGACACGGTTTCGACATTTTTGAGTCAGGCAAGGCTCCGTGCGATGGAAACCGGACTTCCGTGCGGCGTGCGGTTCGAGCGTTACACAGGACTTCAATTTCAGGAGGGCACCGGTGTTGTTGTTTACATGTATAACGGGGCGTGTCTCCAGATGCGTCAGGTGGCCGTGCCGCGTCCTTACGGCGGTTGTACCGAAGTTTCTCGTCTTAGCGTTAATAATACAGGAGTGATAACATTGGATTCCATGGAATCAGTGTTTTGGGGAGAAAATGATAATTGTATTGTCAGATCTGGTGATCAGATTCAGTTTGATTATCAGGGACCACGATACGGATTAGCAATCAGTGGAACATCAGTAAGTATCAACTGGCAGCAATTTGATCCGGCCTCGCCAGGAAAAAATCTTACGCAAGTACCGTTCAAAGTTTATCGTCAGCCGAGGCCGACGCTCGCCGCACCAGTACGTTTTCCGCAAGGTGTTGTCATTGACTTGAACGCATCGGGTTCAACAGATGAATTTGCGGCTTTGAATGAAAATGACCTGAAACATGTGACAATCATGTTTCTTCCCAATGGTGAAGTTGACTATGTCGATAGTTCCATTGGCGGAAAAAATACCGATAATAATCCAATATTTTTATGTGTCGGTTTGTGGGACCGTATGAAGGTTTGGATAAAAGATAGTACGAATGATTATAATCTCAGTACGGATTATCTCCCTGAAGAAACTCCGCCAAGATTGAACTATGAGGACCTGAACAACTTTTGGGTCACTGTTTTTCCGAAAACGGGAGCGATTACAGTGCAACCGGTAGCCGCACCAAATGCAGGAGGAACGCCGCCGACACCGCTGGAAGCGTTAGAGGCATCCCGCGCACACGCTAAAGACATTCAGGCAATAGGAGGACGGTAAAATGAGAAAGATATTGTTCCCGCATCATCGTGCCGGTTTGTCGCTGATTGAAATTCTGGCGTCGGTGTTTATTCTTTTGATCGGGATTCTCGGGGTGCTGTCCGCTGTCACGCTGGGAGGTTTTCAGATACGCCGTGTCAAGATTGCCGACCAGAGTGCCGCCTGCGGCCGTGCCGCGCTCGCACAAATCCGCATGTCCGACTGGCAGAAAGAGGAAAATATTGTCGACAGTACGTTGGCAGATATCGTGAATTACACCAATCCCTATATCGTTGACCCGCTTGGATATTTCAATTTGGGAACCGGTAGTTTTGACGGTAGCCGTTCAACACTCGGAACGTTAGATCGTTTTACGTTAAAAACTATTAAGAATACCATTCTATATTATAGATCGCAAGATTCCAATTTAACTTTTGACCAATGTTACCGGTCGATTGCATTTCGGGATTTTTACTGGTCGGACGAAATCAGATTCAATGTACTGGACCAACAGCGAACCGAGATACAAATGCGTGACGCGGAAGTCAGTGAACAGGGAGGAAAAGTTCCGGCGGCGGATGAGAATTTCTCCTGGATGTTCATGGTGACACCGCAAAACGACAACAACCTGTGCGAGGTGTCCGCCATCGTGTTTTACCTGCGCGGTAATCCTGCTGATGGAGAACGTA
>JAISQK010000135.1 GCA_031274255.1 Planctomycetaceae bacterium
AAAAATCTCACGATAGATGCCGAAGCGAAAAACATCACCATTGATGCACATGGGAAATCGCGTATTTTCAACATCAAAGGGAAGAATGTCAAATCGGTCATTGACGTGACCGTCACCGGTGTGAACCTTGTCAACGGTTACAATTCCGTCAACGGCGGTACGGTGCTGACAAGTTATGCCAATGTGACGCTGGATTCCGTCAGCATTTCCGGCGGCAAGGCGCTCCGCGGCGGTGCGGTTTATCAGACTGACGGGAAGCTCACGCTCAGTAACGTCACACTGTCGGGAAACACCGCCTCTTGGGGTGGTGCGGTTTACCAGGCGGGCGGTACGATGGAGATCAGCAACACCGTTATTTCGGGGAACATGGCGAACTGGGGCGGCGCGGTTTATCAAGGCGGCGGCAAAGCGGAACTTACCGATGTCACGCTTACAGACAACAAGGCCGTTCAAAAGTCCGGCAGTGCGGTTGCAAAAGTGCCTGGCTCACAGCTTACCGTGAAAAAGACGGTCGGCACTTCAGTGAAAACCCTGGACATTGCGCTTGCCCGGTATCTGGACGAAAGATTGCTCGAATGACCCGTGTTGATATTTTATCAACGATTTCCCGTGAAGGACAGAAAGAAAAGAATAAACCGTCGTCGCACTGCAATGAATGAGGACATAAAATTTCAGGCGGCGGCGGAATTTAAGACTTAGTCAGAAATCATTTTTCCGAACCGGGAAATGTCATCCTGTGTGTTCCGTTTCCGGAACAAATACAAAAAGTATCCTTTATTACTCAAGAAATCACTATGGAAATAAGAAATCGCTTTGCACCTCAAGGAATGTACGACCCGATGTTCGAACATGATGCCTGCGGTATCGGTATGACAGTGGACATTGAAGGACGCCGTTCCCGCAAAATCATCCAGGACGGCATCACCATCCTGGGAAATATGAGTCATCGCGGTGCGGCAGGAAGCGATCCCGACAGCGGCGACGGAGCCGGTCTGTTGATGCAGATTCCTGATTTGTTTTTCCGCCACCGTCAGTCGGAATGGGGAAAAACGCTCCCGGAAACAGGAAAATACGCGGTCGGAATCGTGTTTCTGCCAAAAAAAGGAGACGCCTCCAAGATGATGGAACTGTTGGTCCGAACGATTGAGGAAAACGGTTGTTCCCTTCTCGGTGTGCGTGATGTGCCGACCAATCCGATGGCGGTCGGTGCGACCGCGAGAAAACTTTGTCCTGATGTCAAGCAGTTTCTCATTGCCAACCCGAATCTTGAAGAAGCCGCTTTTGAACGCCGGTTGTACGTGATCCGCCGGCTTGCGGAAAAAGCGGTTCAGCAAAGCGGCTTCAAAGATTCCGGCACGTTCTACATTCCGAGTCTTTCTTCGCGGACGCTCATCTACAAAGGAATGTTGATGGCCGAACAGATCGACAGTTTCTATCCCGACCTGCTCGAAAAGGACATGGAATCCGCCATTGCCGTGGTGCATCAGCGTTACAGCACCAACACGTTTCCCAACTGGAAACTCGCCCAGCCGTTCCGTATGATGTGTCACAACGGGGAAATCAACACGATACGCGGAAATGTCGACCGCCGCAGTACGACGCTTGAAATTTTAAACGGTCTTCAGCCGGGTTGCGAAACCGTATGGGGAGAAGACCTCGAAAAAATTCTGCCGATTTTTGATGACTCGTCCGCAAGCGACTCCGCACTGTTTGACAACATGTTTGAGCTTCTTTCGCTGTCGGGGCGGAGCATGTCGCACTCGATTTTGATGATGATTCCTGAGGCCTGGGGCGGTGCCTATGCCATGAGCCGCGATCTACGGGGATTCTTCGAGTATCACGCCACCTTTATGGAGTCCTGGGACGGTCCGGCGGCCATCGTTTTTTGCGACGGCAAAAGCGTCGGAAGCATTCTTGACCGTAACGGTCTTCGGCCTGCGCGGTACACGGTCACGAAAAGCGGCCGCGTGGTGCTGGCGTCGGAATCCGGGGTGCTTGACATTCCGCCGGAAGAGGTGCTTCATCACGGCAATGTCGCGCCGGGAAAGATGTTTCTGGTTGATACCGTGCAGCACAGAATCATCGGCAACGACGAAATCAAGGCGAAAATCTCCCGCAGCCGTCCCTACCGCCGCTGGGTGGAAGCCAACCGCGTGATGCTTGCCCGCGCCGGAACGGTCGGAGAGATTCAGACCGGTCAGGACTCGCTCTTCAAGCGGATGCTTTGTTTCGGTTACACCCGCGAGGAATTGAATATCATTTTGCAGCCGATGTATGAAACCGGAGCCGAGCCGATCGGTTCAATGGGATGCGATATTCCGCTGGCGGTGCTTTCCGACAAACCGGAACTCCTGTTCGACTATTTCAAACAGCGATTTGCCCAGGTGACGAATCCGCCGATTGATCCGATCCGTGAAAAACTTCTGATGAGTCTGACGTCATTTGTCGGACCGCTTGGTTCGCCGCTGATTGAACATCCGGGGCACGCTCACCGTCTGAAATTGATGACACCGATACTGACACCGCTTGACCTTGATCAGATTCTGGCGATGAAGGAGCCGAACCTTCATGCCGTCCGGCTTGACATCACTTTCAGCAAACTCACGCCGGAGGGAATGCGTGAAGCGATGGAACGTCTCTATAACGAAGCGGATGAAGCGATCGCACGCGGAGCCGGAATTCTGGTGCTTTCCGACCGCAAAACCTCGAAAGACCGTGCGGCGGTTCCGTCACTCCTTGCGGCCGGCGGACTCGGACGTCACCTCCTTCAACGGGGAATGCGTAACAGAGCGGGAATTCTTCTTGAGTCGGCGGAGCCGCGTCAGGTGCATCATTTTGCGATGTTGATTGCATGCGGCGTCGATGCGGTTTGTCCGTACATGGCCGCTGAAATCATTGCCGGTGAGCTGCAGCGTCACGAAAAACAGCCGAAACTCACCGTGCAACAGGCGGTTCGCAACTACATTGAAGCGATCGACAAGGGACTTTTGAAAATCTTCTCGAAGATGGGGATTTGCACGATCCGTTCGTACCGGACGACACTCTCCTGCGAAGCGGTCGGGCTGAATCCGCGGTTTGTCGAGGAATATTTCGGACCGATTCCGTCGCGGATTTCCGGACTTGGGTTTGAGGATGTCGCGCGCGAGACTTTGCTGCGGCATCAGGAGGCTTATGCGGACCGCCGCGGTTTACTGCCGGTTTTGCCGTACGGCGGAGATTACCGCAACCGGCGTGACGGCCAGCGTCACCTTTGGAGTGCCGAGGCGATTCAATTGATGCAGCGTGCGGTGCGGACGGGAGACCGCAAACTCTATGACGAATTTGCCTCACTCATTAATCATCAGGACAACGGGCATTGTACCATTCGGAGTCTGATCACTTTTCGAACGGAGGCGGTACAAAAGACGGTGCCGTTGGAAGAGGTGGAATCCGCCGGCACGCTGGTGCGGCGGTTTATCGTCAGTGCCATGAGTTTCGGGGCGCTCAGCCGTGAAGTTCACGAGACAATGGCCGTTGCGATGAACCGGCTCGGCGGAATGTCGAACAGCGGAGAAGGGGGCGAAGACCCTGTACGCTATACCCGGCGTGAAAACGGGGACGATCCTTGCAGTGCCGTCAAACAGGTGGCGTCAGGACGGTTCGGGGTGACAATCAACTATCTTGCCCACGCCAGAGAGTTGCAGATTAAAATGGCACAGGGAGCCAAGCCCGGCGAAGGCGGTCATTTGCCCGGCCACAAAGTCAATGAGGAAATCGCCCGAATCCGCAACAGCACGCCGGGAGTCAGTCTAATCAGTCCGCCGCCGCATCACGACATCTACTCCATTGAAGACATTGCCCAGTTGATTTTCGACCTGAAAAACGCGAATCCCGAGGCGCGTGTCAGCGTCAAACTGGTGAGCATCGGCGGAGTCGGAACAATCGCCGCCGGGGTCAGTAAAGGAAAGTCGGATATGATTCTCATCAGCGGTTATGACGGCGGTACGGGAGCCAGTCCGCTCAGCAGTATCAAAAACGCCGGTGTTCCCTGGGAGCTTGGACTTTCGGAAGTTCAGCAGACGCTCGTCATCAATGACCTGCGGAGCCGCGTGAAAGTCCAGACGGACGGTCAGATGCGGACCGGCCGCGATGTCGCGATTGCGGCACTGCTCGGAGCGGAAGAATTCGGGTTCGGAACCGGCGTTCTTGTTTCGATGGGATGTGTTCTCATGCGGAAGTGCCACAAAAACACGTGTCCGGTTGGAATCGCCACACAGGATGTCCGGCTGCGGAGCCGTTTCAGCGGGGCACCGGAGTTTCTCATCAACTATTTCCGGTTTGTCGCGGAAGAGCTTCGGGAAATCATGGCGTCACTTGGATTCCGCACTCTCGACGACATGGTCGGTCATACGGAGTTTCTCCGGCAGCGGGAGGACATCACGCATTGGAAGGCGGAAAAACTCGATCTTTCGCCGCTGTTCCATGATCCGAATGTGCCGTCGCATGGAATTCATTGTGTGGAAAAACAGCAGGTGGAACGTTACACTC
The DNA here is from genome assembly GCA_031274255.1 of Planctomycetaceae bacterium. GTDB lineage: Bacteria > Planctomycetota > Planctomycetia > Pirellulales > Thermoguttaceae > WRMR01. The sequence continues at coordinate 4,528 of JAISQK010000135.1, forward strand.
CGCTGGCGAAAGCGATTCTCGCGGATGCCGAAAAGACGCTTGCCAATAAAAAACCGGTGGAAAAAACCTATAAAATCAGTAACATCGACCGTACCGTCGGCACGCTTTTGGCGTATGAAGTGACCAAGGCGTTCGGTGCGGAAGGGCTTCCCGATGACACGATCCGTTACACGTTTCGAGGAACCGCCGGGCAGAGTTTCGGAGCGTTTTCCGCTCCCGGCATGACGATGATTCTTGAAGGAACCGCGAATGATTATGTCGGTAAGGGACTCTCCGGCGGGAAGCTGATTATCCGTGTGCCGAAAAACAGTACGATTGACGCCGCAGAGAATATTATCGCCGGAAAGACGCTTTTTTACGGAGCGACCGGCGGTGAAGCGTACATCAACGGCCGTGTCGGGGAACGTTTTTGCGTGCGGAACAGCGGAGCCACTGTTGTCGTGGAAGGGGTCGGCGATCATGGTTGTGAGTACATGACAGGCGGTTACGCCGTCGTGCTTGGAAGTACCGGAACCAACTTTGCGGCGGGAATGTCCGGCGGTGTGGCGTATGTTTACGATCCGCAGCAGGAATTTGACCTGAAATGCAATCTGGAAATGGTCGATTTGGAGCCGATTTTCCTTCAGGAAGACGCCGACCGGCTGTACCAGATGATCCGCAATCATCACAAATACACCGGCAGTCTCCGTGCACTCGACATGCTCGAAAACTGGGAGCGGACACGGAACCTGTTTGTGAAGGTCATTCCAATGGAATACCGTGCCGCCCTGGGACTCACGAATCCGGTTGACCTTCAGTCGCGTCAGACCAAAGAACAACAGGTTCATCTGGCGTAAAATGAAACAGCCCGCTAAATCCCGAAGCCGCCGGACACGAGCGGTTCGGTTAAAATCAATACAAATATCTCACCATTAAAAAATAAAGACATTATCATGAAAATGAACAAACGGGAATTTTTGAAAACAGCCGCTGTTCTCGGCGGTTCCCTTGCCGTTTCTTCGATGGTCACCGCTCAGGAACCGGAAAAGAAACCGCAAGAGCCGACGGTACTGAAAAACACGTCATTTTTTTGGGTACGCGGCTTCAACTATCAACCCGGTTACGGCTGCGGACACGGAATTGACACCTGGTGCAATTTCAAGCCGGACATTATCGAACGGGAACTTGCTCGCGGCAAGGAACTCTTTCCCGAAATGACCGCCGTGCGCATCTGGCTTTCATTTGACGCCTACCTCGCGGAGCCGAAAAAAATACCGGAGTATTTTACAAAATTCATCGAAATCATCGGAAAAAAGGGTCTCAAAGTGATGCCGGTTATTTTCAATGCATGGTCGGGAGTACCTCATTGGGGAGGCATTACACCGCAGGATGTCCTGCATCTGGGAGAAAAAGCATTCAGGAACGTTGCATTTCGTTTCGTGGATTCGTTATTGGACCGGCACGCCTCGGATGAACGGATTTTCGCCTGGGATTTATGTAACGAACCTTTTAACGCCAGAGGAATGCAGGAAGAATATCTGAAATGGCTGACGCAGGTTCATGCTCATATCAAAGAACGCAAGGAGAAAACCTGTCTGACAATCGGGATATGCAAAAACGAATTTCTGGAGCGGATTGAACCGATCTGCGATTTGTTTTCCGTTCATCCTTATTTCGGTTTGAAGCCGCAGCCTGTTGAAATCGCCAACAAATTTAACAAACCATTGGTCGGTTCGGAAACGGGCTGGGGGAGTCTCAACGATACGGAACGGGTCAATCGTCTGCACGGAGAACTCGGTTCCTGTGTGGACAGGAAAGTCGGATTTTTGATTCATGCTTTGACTTACAGCCGTGTGGCCGATCTCCATTTGCCGGAAGACGGGCCGGTGTTGAGTGCCGGTTATATGGCGTGCATCAACAAAGACGGTTCGCTGCGTCCCGGTCACGAAATGATTCGGCCGTATCTGAAGCAATGAGGAAAAACACCGTGTTTTTTCGTATTTCCGGTGTGAAATCCAAACAGCATCTCATGGAAATTTCAACCGGCTTCAATCCTCCGTTTTCCTTAAATTTTAACACACCTCATTATGAAATCACCAAAACATTACCTCGACATCACCAGGCAGGACGCCGGTTACGTTTCTCCGCAGGACCGGCTGGCGGATTACAACGAGTTTCTCATTCCGCTCACGTCGGAACAGCTTTATGAACAGGCGTCGCGCTGCATGGAGTGCGGTGTGCCGTTTTGTCATAACCTTGGTTGTCCGATCGGCAATCCGATTCCCGAGTTTAACGAACTGGTCGCCAGTGAAGACTGGAAACTTGCCAGCGACCTTCTTCATTCGACCAATAATTTTCCTGAGTGGACAGGCCGTCTTTGTCCTGCACCTTGCGAGGCGTCATGCGTGCATAAAATCAACGGCAATCCGGTGACGATCAAACAACTGGAGCTTGCCATTGCGGAATATGCGTGGGCGCATGATTTCATCAAGCCGGTCCTTCCCGCCGCCCGTACAGGAAAAAGCGTCGCCGTTGTCGGAAGCGGTCCGGCAGGACTTGCGGCGGCTCAACAGCTTGCCCGCGCCGGTCACAAAGTGGTCGTTTATGAAAAAGACCCGGCTCCCGGCGGAATACTGCGGTTCGGAATTCCGGATTTCAAGCTCGAAAAACACCTCATTGACCGCCGTATCAACCAAATGAAACAAGAGGGGGTCCGTTTTGAAGTGAATGTGGAGATCGGAACGGATATTTCCCCGAAGTATCTCCTTCGGCAGTACGATGCCGTTTGTCTGACCGGCGGAGCGATGGTTCCGCGTGATATTGCGGTTCCGGGACGAAGCGCGGAAGGGATTTATTTCGCGATGGAATATCTCACGGCGAACAATCACGCCGTAACCGAAAAGCGTCCGAGTTTGATCAATGCCGCCGGGAAAAACATTGTCATCATCGGCGGCGGCGACACAGGAGCCGACTGTCTCGGCGTTGCGTTGCGTCAGGGAGCAAAGCATGTCGAGCAGATTGAAATCATGCCGAAGCCTCCCGAGAACGAAAATCCGCGGACACCGTGGCCGAAATGGCCGAACATTTTGCGGACGGGAACCTCGCACTACGAAGGAGGGAATCGCCGCTGGGCGGTCGGTACGAAAGGGTTCCGTGTGGAAAACAGTCATGTCACCGGTCTGGATTGTGTTCAGGTCAACTGGCAAAACGGCCGTCCGGAAGAGATCGCCGGGAGTGAATTTTCGCTCGACGCGGACATGGTGTTTCTCTCGCTTGGATTTGTGCATCCGAAACATGACGCTTTGCTGGAAGGCTTTGGCGTCACCTTCGACTCACGGGGAAACGTTCAGATCAATCCGGCAACCGGCATGACCAACACCGAAGGCGTCTTTGCGGCCGGCGACATGCAGACCGGAGCCAGCCTCGTCGTTCGGTGTATTGACGGAGGCCGCCGCATGGCCGCACGGGTTGACAAATACCTGATGAACGCCGCGTCGCTTCCCATCATGCCGCAAATGTGAAGATAGAAACAGGAACACAGCCTGTTACGGGATTAATTCAGTTCTTCCTGAATACGGGCGAGCCGTGATTCCAGCCGCTGGTCAATCATTCCCTGCGATGTCTCCAGATAACAGCCGCCGGGGGAGATTCGTATGTCGCTGACGATTTCCGTTTCCGCCGCCGGAGTGATTTGGCGGATCAGCCGGTCGATTTCCGGTTCCAGAAACTCGACATCGCGAGGATTCATGCGGATTTTCAACCGGACACTCCCGATGGCCAGTTCGAGCGCCTCACGGAGAAGTTTCAGCGGTACGTCAGCCATGTTCGGAAGTTCACGCGAAATCGTCTGCCGGGCGATGGTTGCGGCCAGTTGAACCGTCTGTTGTTCCCAACAGGCCAGAAACATCGCCTCCGACTCTTTGAGTTGGCTCACCGCAGCCTGAACCGCCGGGAAAAGCGTCTCCAGCCGGTTCGTTATGATGCTGTGACATTCCTGACTGAGCCGTTCATTGTAATCGGTGAGTGCCTGTTTTTCACCGGTTTCGTAACCTTGTTTGAATCCGGCGTCGTAACCTTCACGTTTTCCCTGTTCGAACGCCTCCTCATATTTTGCGGTTTCAATCGTTTTTTGACGGTCGCCGAGTTTGGCTTCTTCGGCTTTTACTTTTTCTTCCCGCGCAAGAATTTCCTTTTCTTTGATCTCAAGCACCTGACGCTGCGATGTCAAATCCGCGGAGATTTCCGTCCTGAGCCGTTCGATTTCCGCCTTGGTTTCCGCCGCGATTCGCGCCGCCTCACTTTTGACCTTCGCCAGATAGGCGTCCGCACTTTCGCGGATGTCCTGAAAATTGAATGCGACAGGCCGAAAAATCGGAAGCGGTTTTTCTGTTTCAGTGGAACTTGGCATACGGTACGTGAGTTAAAAAGGATATTTCCATCAGTTCTCCGCGTACTATACCAACAGAGGTGTTTTTTTTCCAGAGCAAAAAACGGCTGGTGAAAGTGTTTTTCCTGAAAATCCTCTTGACCGTGATACCGGCTTTTCGTTATACTCCGCTCTCTGATTGTTGTGCCGGACCGGTTCGGATCACCGGCTTGCGCAGGAATCGCTGAAAATTCACGTAAAAGAATGCGAAAAACAAGGAAGTTGACAATGAAAAAAAGACCTTTTTATCTGGGACAAATCGGTTTGTTCCTGGCGGTGTCATGCGTTGGTTCTCTGACAGCTCAGACATCTGTGCAGAAAGCCCCTGTACAAAACGGCGGAAAAAGTGCCGTTCTTCCCCCTGCGGTGACGTTTGCCGGTCTGCCGGATGTTGCAGCCGAAGTGAACGGCAGTAAAATCACCAAACAGCAACTCGCCGCGGAGGCACTGCGGATTCATGGCCGCGAATATCTTACCCGGATCATCAACCGGTCGCTGATTGAACAGGAGTGTCACCGTCTCGGAATCCAAATCACTCAGGAGGAAGTGAATCAGGAGATCAAGTCGCTGGTACTGGAGCAGTTCGGTGTCCCGCTCGACGAATGGTTCAAGCGTCTCAAAGCGGAACGGGGAATCGACCCGCAGCAGTATGCCGACGAAATCATCTGGCCGAGACTCGCCCTGAAAAAAATCGCCGGACAAAGACTGACAATCACACAGCAGGAAATCGACCGCGAATTTGAGTCGCAGTACGGAGCTTCGGTACAGATGCGGCAGATCGTGGCGTTTTCCCGCGACCGTGCGGAAAATTTTCTCAAACAGGTGATGCAAAACCCGACACCGGCAAACTTTGAAACAATCGCCAAACAGCAGTCGGAAGATACGGTCAGTGCGTCGATGGGCGGTCTGATTGCTCCGTTTTTCCGCTACACACTGGAAGACCCGAATATCGAAAATCAGCTTTTCCGCATGCAGCCGGGGCAAATTTCCCAGGTCATCGAGATGCGGAAAGGGTATTTCGCGATTTTTCTTTGTGAGAGACATTTGCCTCCGCAAAACGTGGACCGCGTCAGATTGCAAAAGCAGATTGCGTTCATTGTGCAGGACAAAAAGCTTCAGGAACTTTCCGCTGAAATTTACACGTATCTGACCCGCAATGCACGGGTCGAAAACGCGTTCGATCAGGGGGACCTCGTTCAGATACCGGAAATCATCGCCCGCGTGAACAATCAGCCGATATCCAGTCAGGAAATCGCCGAACGGTGCGCCGTCCGTTACGGTTCAATGGTTCTTGCCGACATGATAGGCCGCAAAATGCTTGAGGTGGAATGTGCCAAACGGAACATTCCCATCACGCAGGACGACTTGAATCAGGAAGTGGCAAGTCTTGCCCTGAAGTATCTTTTCAGCCCGGACGGTACGCCGAATGTCAAAGGATGGATCGATCTGAAGTGCCGCGAAATGAATGTCACGCCGTCGGTGTATAGGAATAACACGATCTGGCCGGTGGTGGCACTGAAGAAAATGGCCGCCGGTTCCGTTCAGATTACCGAAGAGGATTTGCAGAAAAGTTTCGAGGCGAACTTCGGTCCGAAAGCCAAGTGCATGGTGATTATCCTTGACAGTCAGCGCAAGGCACAGGAAGTATGGGCTTTGGCACGGAAAAATCCGAGTCCTCAAGCGTTCGGTGAACTTGCGGAGAAATTCTCCATTGAGCCGACAAGCCGTGCCCTTCGCGGTGAAATGGACCCGATTCAGAAAAACGGCGGAATGCCGGAACTGGAACGGGAAGCTTTCAATTTGAAGCCGGGCGACCTTTCCTCGATTATTCCGATGATCATCGGTAACGAACAGCGGTTTGTCATTTTGCTGTGTCAGGGGTTCACGGAACCGGTGACGGATTCCATTGCGGAAGTCCGCGAAATTCTCGAGCGTGACATTTACGAGAAAAAGCTGGAATTTGAGATGGAAAAAACATTCCAGCGGATTTACGCCGCCGCAACGGTCGATAACTACCTCGACGGTAAAATCATCAAGCCGAAAACGGGACAGCAACCGGCGCAAATCGCCTCGCCGCAAAATAATCCGATCCGGTAATTTGAAGAGAAAAGCCTTGGCCTGTCGAATTTACCGGTTTCCTGTTGTATTCAGGGAGAATAGCGGTATAATGAATGAGATTGTTTGCGTTTAGGGGAAACCGGAAAGGCTCGGCAGGGGAACTTCCGAACCGTTACGAAAAGTCACCCATAGTATCAAGTCCAGGGAGAAACATTATGAAAAGAAAAGAATTTTTGAAGACCATTGCCGCAACAGGGGCTGTTGCCACTGTCGGCGGATTCATGAGGAACGTTGATCTCAGTGTTTTGGCACAGGAGAAGGACGCTCCGGCGAAAGACGTTCCATGCGACCTCGTGGCCGTCATGGGAGGTGAGCCGGATGTCATGTTCCGGAAGGCGATTGCGGAATTTGGCGGAATGAAGGAGTTTGTCAAACCCGGACAAAAGGTCGTCATCAAGCCGAACATCGGTTGGGACCGCGCTCCGGAATTTGCCGCAAACACCAATCCGGTCCTTGTCAGTGAAATGGTGAAGCAGTGTCTTGCTGCCGGGGCGAAAGAAGTGGCCGTCTTCGATCACACCTGTGATGAGTGGCGGAAGTGTTATCAAAACAGCGGCGTTGAAGAAGCGGTTATTGAAGCGGGAGGCAAAATGGTTCCTGCCGATGTCGAGTCCTACTACCGCGAGGTGAAACTTCCTGTCGGCAGCAAGCTGAAAACGACCAAAATTCACGGAGCAATCCTTGATTGCGATGTCTGGTTCAATGTGCCGATTCTCAAAACACACGGCGGTGCCAACATGACGATCGCCCTGAAAAATCTCATGGGCATCGTTTGGGACAGAAGAGCGTTTCACAGTATCGACCTCCAACAGACCATTGCCGACTGCTGCACACTGCAAAAAAGGGCGGCGTTGAATATCGTTGACGCTTATCGTGTCATGCAGGCGAACGGTCCGAAAGGAAAGTCTCTTGAGGACGCGGTGGTGACAAAAGCTCTGTTTATGTCGCGCGACATTGTTGCGGTTGATACGGCGGCGGTGAAGTTTTTCAATCAGGTGAAGGAAATGCCGCTCTCCAATGTTGCACACATTGCCAAAGCGTCGGAGCACAAACTCGGAACCATGAATCTGGAAAGTCTCAACGTCAAACGTATCCGTGTGGCGTAATGCTGCAAGGCAAGGCGGTATACGGCGTGTTTCGTTACCGCTTTGTATCAATTCTATATGATATTCTATTCAAGCCGCCTGTGACAGCGCCAACGTAGCACGTTGGATCGCAATTGCCTCATGATCACTGCGTTCCATTCGGCTTCTTATTGTCCGCTTCACGTTGTTCCGCTCGTGGATTCCAGTGAGCAACGCGAACGGGTTCGTGGCTCTCGGAGCGGGCAACGTGCGGACGTTGCATCTCGGATTGCCTTCGGCCTCCAGTTGGAAAGATTTTTCTAACAGAAAGTGACCGCCTCGAAGAGGCTGGGAACAAACCGCCCGTCGCGGCTCGCGACCAATGCAGCGTGCCACGCTGCCGTGCACATTGGCGAAAAAACGGAAAAAGCATGAAGATTCTCCCTGCCGTAATCCGATAGAATCCGCGAGGTCTGTATTGTAGTGGTTTTATGACAGGGGATGGTTTTATGGGAATAAAACAGCAACAGAAATTTCGGCAATTTCTTGCCGTCCTTTTCGTCAACATTTTGTGCTTCGGTTCTTCCGGTTGTCTGAATTATCGGCGCCAAAGACGGTGAAGTCAAAGCCCGTGTCGCGATGCTCGAATCACGCATGGAAAATCTGGAACGGATCAGCGGCGTTATCCCGTCCTCTTCAAATCAGTGTCTTATTGCGGAAAACATCGCGAAAGAAAATCAGTAAAAAAGGCGGAAAACGGCGGCATTTTTCCTAAAAAATGCTAAAATTGGTCAGATTTGCGATTTGTCTTCCTAATTAATCAAATTTTGGCATTCTGAATAATATGGTGAAAAAATGTCTGGCGGGTATCTGGACTTGACGAGCGACCCTAATGTGAACCCTGCATTGTATTCCACCGATGATGAAACTCCGGCCAAAACTCCGGCAGGACGGAAATTCATCGGAATCAAATTCACCTGTTGCGGCGTCTACGCAAGAATTTATGTCAATCAGAACAATACCGCCTACGAAGGCCGTTGTCCGAAATGCTTGCGGCCGGTCAATGTCAAAATCGGCAAAGGCGGGACAAACACCCGATTCTTCGAAGCCGAGTGAGTTTCGGCGTCTTTTTTCTCATAACTTCGTCTAAGCATGTCTTCCTCGGAGGGTGTTCCCATGACATTGACACTTGGTTCTTTTTCTTTTGTCATGGAAGCCGGTTGCAAAATAAGCAGACCGCATAAAATACGAGGTTTTTTACAATAACTTCAATTACAACATCTTGTAGAACCAATGGGGTATTACACAAAATATATAAATTTTGCTTATTTCGCATTGAGGCTCTTGAATGATACGCAAAGTTCCCGTAAACTTACACACATGACAAGCATTTCTCATCCCGAGGTGACAGTCGGGCGAACTTTTCATAAGAAATCAAAAGACAGAACAGAAAGAAAATCCTTTCGCAGTAAAAAGAAAAAGATTACATAAATTGGGTGACAGCAATTCATGTGAAATTTTTCGGGTAAAAAAAGATACGCAAATTTCAGAGGATAAATCCTTTGCATTGAAAACAGGTTTTGCGCAAATCAGCGAGTTTTGTATAAAAACTTTTGTACGGTCAAAAAACGTAATATGAGTTGACAACAGAGTGCGTTCCGACTGAAGAAACTGCGATACATAATACAACCATAACGGTTGCAAGGATTTTCACTTTTCCAGGTGTTGTGTCTGTTGATTTGGTCAGGAGAAAATGCAATGCTTTTTAGAAAACCGGTCATTGGATTGAATGCGGATTTTCATGTTCACCTACAGCACAAAACAGAAACGGATCAGGGACAACGGTGGTGTTACAGTCACATTCAAAGCGGATATTATGACTCAATAATGAAAGCAGGAGGTGTACCGGTTATCATTCCGCCCTGTTTAAGTGAAAGTGACCTGGACCAGCTTCTTGAGACCCTTGACGGAATGGTCATGGTCGGCGGAGCGGATTTGAACCCTGTCTTTGACGGATACATCAAACATTCTTTTGTCCGGCCTCTTCACGAACGGCGTGAACGCTTTGACCGCATGCTGATTCAACAAGTCGCAAAACACCGTGTCCCCTTTTTCGGAATCGGCACGGGAATGCAGCTTCTCAATGTTTCTCAAGGCGGTACGCTTTATCTGCATATTCCCGAAGACCTTCCTCGGGCACTTCCGCATCGCGACCCCAACAGTCTGGAACTTCGCCACACGCTTCTCGTCACTCCGGATTCTCTGATGAGACGTGTTTACGGAGAACATGAAATCATCGTCAACAGCTCCCATCACATGGCCGTGGATGATGTCGCCGCGGGTTTTCTGGCGACCGCGCGAAGTCCTGACGGCGTGATTGAGGCCATTGAGTCGATTCAGGAGGACTGGTTCGCGTTCGGCACCCAATTTCACCCGGAATCCCCATCCAATACCGCTGTGGACATTCGCGTCTTCTTCGAATTTATTGAGGAAATCATGCGGCGGAAAGGAATGGAAATCCCGGAATTCACTGAAGAAATGCTCTTCAGCCGTTCCCGTGTCGGTGTGTGAAATTCCCTCTGTTCCCCAACGGGAATCGGGACTGTTTTGACAGCCGCAGTATCGAAACTCTCAACAAATTATTCCTGAATTGTTATGTTTTTCCACTCTCGTTCGTCAGAAACTTTGAATAAAACATCGAATGTCCGGTGGTTTGTCGGTCTGTATCTGACCACAAACGGTCGGCGTCTTGAGGCGGGGTTGATCGGAATCCACGGATCGGGTTCCGGAGCCCCTATCGAGGTTTCACAAGGACTCACGGTGGTACTGCCGGAAAAAATCGTTTCGCAGGTGAGAGAGATTAATGAGAACAATGGATTGTGTTTCGGCAAGGATGCCTTTTTGAATCACGTTAAACAAGAGAAAAGTACCCCAAAGCATGAAAAAACGCAGAGACTCGTTCCAAAAATCTTACAGGAACAGATGCTTGAGATTCAGGTTGAACTGGTTCATGAGCTGTTGAACAAAAGCGGTGTGGCTCCCGACTCGGTGTTTGCTGTAGGGGTTCATGGTCCGGGAGACTTGGGAAACTTTCATTCCGATATTTTCTGGAATTCTGCAGCGGTTGCCTCCCGGACAGGTTTGAATATGGTGGATGGGTTTGCGGAAATGGACCGCGCCGTTTCAGGGAATGGAAGCCCGCTCATCCCCCTTCCTATGTGGATTTTGATGCACTCGGCGAGCAGACATCGGCTCCTGATTGATTTGGGACAGCAGATTCGTGTGACATTTCTCCCGTCAGCGGGACACGCAACGAAAGAGCAAATCCAGCACGATATTCTAGGCCCATGCGGTCTCCTCATTGACCCGCTCGCGGCGAAACTCTCCGAAGGGGAACAAACCTTTGACGAAGGGGGACGTCTGACGGTTCAGGGGCTGTTGATTCCCGAACTGGCGGAATTTTGGAGCGATAATCTTGTGTTGCGGGATTCCAATTCCCTGCTGGCGGAGGGAATTCAAAAAGCAAAAGCAAAGGAATGGTCGCTCCGAGACTTGCTCTGTACAGCGGTACATTGTATTCAAAATAAAACAGCGACATTTATCAAAGAACATTATGAGCCGCTGTTGGAAGAGGTCGAGTTTTTTGTGACCGGCGGCTGTCAGCATCACGGACTTCTGATGAAACAGTTGCGGCAGGAATTACAGGTTCAAAAGTTGCAGCCTCTCGGCACAGCACAATTTTCGTGCAATACGTTTGATGCGTTATGTGTCGCGGTGCTGACGTATCTGGCAGTGGATCAGATTCCCGGAAACCTCCCTCACCTGACTCATGCGGACACCACTGCGGTTCTGGGACGCTTCACTCCCGGAACGCCGCAAAACTGGCTCCGGCTGCTTCAGTGCATGGCGGGAGTCAAGCCCGCAGTACGGACTCTCCGCAGTGCTATGTAATATTATCAGCTTGATTATTATTGATCTGATTTTGTGATATTTTTTCAAAAACGGTGAAATCTCCTCAAGTTTGTGAATTTTCTCCTTTTTTCCCTTGCAATTCTTGCGTAACTTGGCTAATTTATTAAATAGATGGGATTTTTAACCATGTAAACGGACAAGTGACGCGGTTTTATGTATCGCATTTCAATAAACCCTTGATTATTTACGGGCTTAGCTTCAACGAGGAAAAAAATGATTCAGATGTCTTCAACCATGAAAAAATTGACACTTCTGCTTTGGGGAGGGCTTTTGCTCGTCTGCCTGAATTCTTCCGCATGGGCACAGTATTACGGTTACACGCAGGCCATCGGCGGTGTTTCCATTGACCGTGACATGGTGAAAAATGCAACCCAGGAGATGCGGAAGAGTCTGAAGCAAGAGGTGCTTTCCAAACTTCAGGCCATTCCCGAAGGACTCGACCAAGTTTCTTCGGAACGCAAGGTTTCGTTGAAAAAAATGGACGCCGCTCTGAAAGAAGCGATGGAGAAAAAGTCACCAGTGCCGGACTCTGTCCGTTTTCTCGGCGGTTTGACTTCCATACATTATGTCGCGGCCCTGCCGGAAGAAAATGACATTGTTCTGGTCGGTCCTGCGGAAGGCTGGACGGTCGGCGATTTCGGAACGGTGATTGGAAAAGATTCCGGCAAACCGATCTTGTTGCTGGAAGACCTGATTACGGTTTTTCGTACATGGAATACCAGTCAGCCGGAACTTATCAGTTGTTCCATTGACCCGACACCGGAAGGCCGGACGCGATTGAATGAAAACCGTAGCGAATTACGTAGTATCCGCGATCCCGAAACGCAGGCGGAAAAGATTCGCGACCTTCTTGGTGCGCAAGCCGTGACACTCACTGGAGTTCCGGCCGACAGCCGTTACGCGAACATCATGGTCGCGGCGGACTACCGGATGAAGCGTATCGGTCTGAAACTTGATCCGGCTCCGATTTCCCGTTTTCCAAGTTATGTCGAAATGGTTCGCTCTACCCGGGAAAGTACCGCTCCGCGATTCTGGATGGTCGGACAGATGAACCAAATCAAACATGATGAAAGTAAGATGGTTTGGGACATGGGCAGCGTGAAAATCATCACCTTGACGGCTCGTGAACACATTGACCAATCCGGCAACCGCGCCGAAGCGGTGAAAACGGACGCCGCCGCCAAACGCTGGGCCGACATGATGACCAAGCGGTACAACGAGCTTGCTGATGTGGATTATTCTTTCGCGGAACTGCGGAATTGTGTTGATCTGGCAGGTGTCGTTGCGGTGGTTTATTCGCAGCAGCTTCATCAGAAAGTCAACTGTCCGCTCCCGACGATTCTGAATCAGAGTCTCAAACTTCCCGGCTACAACGCTCCGAAAACGGTTGCTACGGAGTACAGTATCGTTCAACCGGTGCGCGGAAGTATTTTTGTCGGTTGCGGCGGTGTGGAAGTCAACCCGATGTCCGGTATTCTCGCTGCCAAACAGGACAACGCTCTTGCCGAAGTTGCCGAAAGGCTGAACTTTACCGGTGATGATTGGTGGAGCAATTAACTGACGGACAGGCAACTTTCCTGAACAGGATTTATGATTTTGTCCTCATGCCGAGGATGTAGTACATCAGAGCGGTCAGTGTTTTGGCGTCTTTGATTTCACCGTCGGAGATCATACGGCGAATTTCGTCCCATGGGACAATCATCAGTGAGATGTCTTCGCCGTCTTCGAGTGCTGTCGGCCCCGGAGTCAGATCCGTTGCGAGGAAAAGGTGAAGTTCCTCACGAAGGATTCCGGGCGACGAAAAAATCGTGGTGATCGGTTCGATTTTTCCGGCAGTGTAACCGGTTTCCTCAATCAGTTCCCGCGATGCCGTCGCGATCGGCTCTTCATTGGGTTCGAGTGTTCCGGCGGGAATTTCAATCAACCAATCGTTGACCGCCACGCGGTACTGGCGGATCAAAATAACTTGTGAGCCGTTCAAAACCGGCAGAATTCCGACCGCACCGGGATGCATGATCACATGACGCTCCAGTTGTTTGCCGCTCCGACCGGTCTGAAAACGTTTCTCAATATAAAAAAGACGGCTTTGGAAAAGTTTTTCCTCTGACATTGTTCCTGATTTCCTTTGACTATCGATTTGTATCACTCTATGTGACGATATGTCTGTTTCTCTAAATCTGCGGCAGTTCCTGCGTCCATGCGTCGATGATGTACGGAATCTGAACATTCCGGTCAATCTGTTCGAGTGCCGTATGAGTCTGCTCCGCCGCACGGAAAACACGAGACAAGTCGTTCTGAAATGTCTGAGTTCCTCTCTGCAAATACGGGAGCAAGTCCCGCGACGGAAGGTTGGCCGCATCCATTCCGGCGAGGAACCGTCCGAGATTCCGGTAGAACTCCAGCGTCATGATCAGAATTTGCGTCAATCGGTTCCTTCGCAAAATCGCTTCTTTTCCGGCAGACTCCACAAATTCGTTGAGCTTTATTGCAAACGGCACCGGATTCGGCACACCGAGGGCAATCTCTTTGAAGAGGATGTCACGGATTTCGCTGAGCGAATCGTCACAGAACTGTCTGGCCTGTTCGAGTCCGCCGTCGGAGCGTTCCGCCAGCCGCAACGCCTGTTCCATTGACGCGGCAATCCCCTGATCCTTCAGCAGACGGGCAAGATCATTGACCGCAAGCGGCAAAAAACGGATGATTTTACAACGGGAACGAATCGTCGGGAGCTGTTTGGCCGCGCTCGTTCCGATCAAAATGAAAATCGCCTTCGGCGGCGGTTCTTCGAGTGTTTTAAGAAGTGCATTGGCACCTTCCTGATTCAGATCATCCGCGTCGTCAATCACGGCAATTTTGTATCCGTTCGCAAACGCCTTGCGCGACATTCCGTAGCAGAGCCCGCTTTTTCCCCGTTTTTCTTTCTCACCAATCAGAAGATCGACCGGAATCGCCGACTTATCCTCCGGCTTGGCAATGGTGATGAAATCCGGATGGTTTCCCGTTTCAACCTGTTGACACGCCGGACAAACACCGCAAGCGTCAAGCATCTCCGGCGGCCGGTTCCGGCAAAGTAACGACTTCGCCAACATACGGGCAAACATCCGCTTGCCGACCCCTTTCGGACCGACAAAAAGATAACTTCCCGGCAGACGGTTCCGCTGCGCCGCCCGACGAAACCGTTCCGCCACATGGTCATGTCCGATCATGTTCTGCCACATGGTTTTCTCCTGCTTACTGATTTGACACCGACAACATGCGTTACCGCCGGAGCCAAACATGACTCTCCCATTTTCTTTCGACACGTGACAGCAGAAAGTGCGGACATTTCCGGATTCACGGCTTACCTTCCGCCTTAGGATAGATTTCCGCCTCGGTATCGGCAATGAGTGCCAATATCTCGTCCGACGACTCAAGACTCCGCAGCGATGTCAGGAATCCTTCCGCCGTGATGATACGGCTGAGCCGGGCGAGTATCCTCAGGTGCATCTGGTCGTCCGTGCTGCAAATGAGGAAAAAGATGTCGGTCAAGCCGCCGGTGTCGCCAAAATAAACTCCGTTCGGTGCGATTCCCAGAGCAATGAACGATTCTCCGAGAATGCTTCCCATCGGACGCCGCGGATGAAGCAGTGCCACTCCGTTGCCGAGCGCCGTCGGATGCAGTTCTTCACGTTTGCGGAGAGCCTCAATCATTTTCTCCGTGTCCCAAAGATAACCGGTGTTCGCCGCCAATTGCACCATCGAACGGATGGCGGACTCTTTCGTCCTCACCGGAAACGGCACCGCAATCGCTTCACGGGGAATGATTTTTGCTATCGGAATATTTTTCTGTCCGTCTGCCGGAGCCGCTTTTTCCAGAGCGTCCTCCATGCTGGCAAGTGTCCGGTCGTCGCTCAGACCGATCCGCTGTTCGAGCCAATGATGGATTTCCGCGTGAGCGAACTGCCAGTCCCCTTTGATTTTCCGTCCGGGAAGATCGCCTCGGTCCGCCAGTTTTTTCACTTGATTTTCCGGCAAATGAAGGTATTTTGCCAATTGCGGCAGGTCAAATGTGGTATCAGCCATGGAATACTCAAACCGCCCGGCGTGTCAGCGTTCCGTAGGGCCTGTGACACGCTCCGGGTGAAATTGTTGATTAAACACACCAGGGTCAAAAGGATTCCGCCCCTTTTGTTCTATAATACCTTCTCTTTGGATGGGGTCAACGATTCTCACAGGCAAATCCTCCGTTTGCGGTACAATTTCTCCATTTTCTTGCGGAAAAAGCCTCGTCCGACCTCCAAAACCGCTATTGTCTTCGGGAAAAAACCCTTCCGCAAGCGAATGTTTCACCGGAACCGCCTCCTCTGTTTTTTGACTGTTTTTCAAAAGCGGAACTCCCGGCTTTGGAAATTTTGCACGGTTCATTTCAGCACTCAAATCCGTAAAATTGGTCTGATTGATCCCCTCACCGTGATTTGTGCCGCCGGGAATCCCCTCACCGGCATGGATTTTGTCCCATTTCTCCACCACCTCCATCGACCAGTAGTACAGAGTTTCGTACAGTGCAAGATTTTTAACGGTAAATATCTGTTTCGCTTTTCCGTGAGGCACGATCGGCTTGACCAGCAACGGGCTGTCGGCCGGACTGTCGGGATTGAGACGCCGAATCACCGCGGCAAGATTTTTGAGTGTTGCCGTTTTTTCCTTCGATTTGACCAAACTTTCGAGCTGGAAAGAAGTGACACTGTGAGTTCCGTGACATGCCAAACCATTGCACCGTTTGAAAAGGAGCGGCTGAATCTCCTCTTGGAAGGGGACATAAATTTCCGGTGGAAGCGACTTTTCCCAGTCGAGGAGTTTTTGCTCTTCTTCGGAAAGCTCTTTGATTAAAGGGGTTACGCTGTTTTCCTGACGCAGCAAAGTTTCCTTGCGCCGCTGCATTTCCGACGCCAGCGAGGAAGATTCCGTCAGTTGGATCGCGCGATCGTATTCGATTTCCCCTTCGGTCCTGAGGTCGTTTCGGAAACACCATTCCGCCAAAGTCATGAAATCATAAGATGTGACCGCTTTGGATTTTTTATGGCCGTAAACATCCGGCAGGGTTTTGCCGATAAAGTCGATGTCGCGTGTTTTGAAATCGATACTGCCGAACTGGGTGAGAACGGTCATTTCGTCATCCGTGACACGGAGTGCCCCTTGAATGATGCTGCCGTTTTTCAAGAGAATAAAGCCGGATGACGGTATTTCCGCTTGTAAATTTTGTGCTGAAATCGCAAAAACTAGAAGAAAAACCCAAAGATCACGTTTCACGGACATTTCGGAACCGCCGCTTGGAGGGAATGATGTTGATTCAATACCGCTTTCGCGTATCATCGGAAATTCCGTCCGCCGTGTCAAGGTGAAATATTTTTCCGAATGCTGATGCGGTTTGTCCGGTCTCCTCCGCGGACGTCTCCGAACCGTCACTGACATTCCAGATTCAGTGTCTTGAGCGAGTCAAGCCGGTTGAGGATTTCCATCATTTCGGGAGTCACCGACACGCAGGACAAATCAAGCGATGTCAACTCGCGGTACTTCTTCAGGGCCGTCACCCCTTCCAAAGTCAACAGCGTTTTGCGGAGTGAAAGCGTTTCCAGTTTCGGACGTGCCGTTTCTTCCGCCGCCAGTTTTTCGAGAAATTCGCCGCTTACCATCATGTCGCAAATGGTGAGCCGCCGCAGATTCGGAAAGTGCCGGAGCGACAGCATGGCTTCATCGAAAAGCTGCATGTCACGGTTGAAGACGAGTGTCGTGATTTTTGCGGCCCAATCCTTGTTCGACGCCATTTCCGCGAACCCTGCCGGAGAAATCATGGCGTCGTCAATGGTCAAGCCGGTCAGATTCGGCAGCTTGACCATTGTTTTCAGCACCTCATCGGTAATGGAAAAACCTCCGACTTTCAGGTCGGTCAACTGCGGCATTCCGGCAAGCAACGTGTAATCCTCCGAGGTCAGCGAACTGCAATCCCGCAGGTCCAGCCCTTTCACCGTCTTCATCCGAAGGATTTCTTCAAGGCCGGCACGGCTCAGAGGGATGCCGATCAGCGAAAGCGACTTCAATCGGGAGTGAGCCGCAATGTGTGAAATCCCCTGATCCGTGACATTCGGCGAACTCCGCAAAGTCAACCGTGTCAGTTTGGGAAGTCCCGAAAGGATGACCTGCAAGTCCGCGTCCCGAACCGGCGTGTCCTGAAGATAAAGCTCTTCCAATGACTTTTGTCCGGCGATTTTGCCCAGTGTCTCCTGAGAAACCGTTCCGCCCGCCGCTCGCAGTTTTCTGAGATTCGGAATCAATAAAGCCTGCTGCAAAATCTCGTCCGGCACCGAAGAGCGTCCCTTGGCAAGATTGACGCCGATAAGCGTTCCCTTCCGGTCGCGTTCCACTTCACCGAAGACGGCCTCAATCTGCAAAACAATGGAATCCGTATCCGGTTCGGAAACCGTTTTTTCCGGAGCGTCCGTCTTTTCAGGAGAGCTTTGCCCGGGAGAATCGGGAGAAGAGGGCTTCGGAGCTTTCGGACAACCGGCGGCCGACATGACAACCGCGGACAATAAAATCAGGAAAATTCGGTGTTTCATAAGAGGCAATGTCCTAAAAATCCCGTGAATTTGCAAATCCGTTGCAGAAAAACGGGGTTCCTGTTATACTTTTGTTTTTACCGCCCCGAACCGTTCGAACCAAGGCGGTACTCCATAGCCGAAAGGTATTATGGCACGGACTTGACCGGTTTTCAAGAGGGACTCATTAAAAAGATCCGCTTTCGTTTTCCGCATTCTCAAGGGGAAAGCGGTCGAGCGGAGGAAAGAAAGGAGATCAGGATGGCAAAAAAGAGACGGATTTTGACTCGGATTTTGATTCTGCTGTGGATTCTTCCCGCCGGAATTGTTTCGGGCGGGGAGGAACAGGAAACGTCCCGGACGGCGGCCCGTGACGCGGGGCAATCTCCGGCGAGGCGGAATGTCACGAAACTCGGACTTCCGTTCGAGGGGGAATGGTCGGTTGTCTGGGGCGGCGACACCAAAGAGCTGAATTATCACGTGGAAAACGAGGCCCAGAAGCACGCCTTTGATTTTATCATTCGTGACACCGGCGGGAAATCCTTCCGAACGGACGGACGCACCAACGAGGATTATTACGCATTCGGCAAGAAACTTTACGCTCCCTGTGACGGCGAGGTGGTTCTGGCGGTGGACGGCGTGAAAGACAATGTGCCGGGAAAGATGAACCCGTATTATGTGCCGGGAAACACGGTCATTCTCAGGACGGAGAACGGTGAGTATCTGTTTTTCGCTCATTTCAAGCAGCATAGTCTCAAGGTGAAACAGGGACAGCGGGTCGTCCGCGGAGACGTGTTGGGACGTTGCGGCAATTCGGGGCGTTCCTCGGAGCCGCATCTCCATTTCCATCTTCAGGACGCGGAAGAAATGACGGAGGCTTCCGGCGTGAAATGTTATTTCGACCGGCTTTTTGTCAACGGCGTGGAAAAATACGATTATTCCCCGATTCAAAAGGACAAGGTCACGTTGGAATGGATAAGGTGAAAAAAGAAGGACCGGGGGAAGCGTGCCGCTGCACCGCAGTTGCCTTCGGCCTCAATGCCCCGCTCCCGCTGGTCGCTGGAGTCCGGCGATATTTTTGTTTTATGTTCCAAGTGATTCGTTGGAAAGATTTTCCAACTGGCGGCGAACCGGCAGCGTGGCACGCTGCACCGCACTTGCCTCCCGGCTTCGCGTTCGGCTTCCAGTGATAACGTTGTTCCACTCGCGGATTCCAGCGAGCAACGTGAGCGGGTCATTGCTTCGGAGCGGTAGCTCCATCCGCCCGCCGCGGCTCGCGGCCCGCCGGAGGCATCCTGTTGACAACAATATTCATCATTCATCGGTTTAATATCCTATTGTGTTTCGATCATCCTGAACGGCCTCCCTTGAATACCTGAATCATCCCCATTTCCTGTTACGGGAATCCCATAGGAAGAATCCTTGACTCCTTACGAGATTCGTTCGATGCCGTGGACGGTTAGGGAATCAGAATATGGATTTCGAGGAGAAAAACGTCATAAATCCTTTACTCCGCATAAGTTGCACATTATTCCCGAGGTATCCGTACTCAAGTACGATCATTCCGCACTACAGTACAAGTGTTTCGTACTCAAGTACAAGAGTTACGCACTCCAGTGCGATTGTTCAGTACTCAAACACGAGGGTTATGTACTTAAGTACGATAATTCCGCATTCAAGTACGAGTTCTCTGTATTCAAGTACCAGGAGTTACGTATTCAAACACGAGAGTACAGGAATTATATATTCAAGTACGAGAATTCCGAAGAAGACAATAAGAATCGTGCAGCACAAATCAGAATCAAGAGGGAGAGCATGAAGTTGATGGCGGGAACCCATTTCGGATTGGCAGAATACCGCGTAAAGAAATTTTTTCTCAGCAAGACATTAAAGGAATGCCTCCGGCGGGCAGCGTATCACGCAGCACCGCAGTAGGGACTACCGTCCCGAGAGCCAAACCCGCTCCTATTAGTCGCTGGAATCAACCGGCGGAACAAAAAAAGAAAAACGGTGGGAAACGTTATCCAACCGAAGCCGACCGTCTCGAAGAGACTGGGAAGCAAGTGCGGTGCAGCGTGCTACGCTGCCGGTTTATCGCCAACTGCCGCGGGTCATGGATTGGTAATTTTCATAAGCCAGAATTCCAAACAGGATTGCGATGTAGTAATTTCCCTGAAATCGGGTCAGGCAAAGCACCACCACGCCGAGAGCCGCCACGAAAGAAATCCGCAGTGCGACGATGTCACCCTGCCACGGGGAAAACCAGAGACAAAGCTCCCGGCAAATCTGACCGCCGTCTAACGGATAGACCGGGAGAAGATTGATGAATCCCCAGAAAAATCCGATAAAGCAGATAAAATAAAGAATTTCCAGTAAATAATACAAATTCGAATCCCCGCCAGGAATCATGTAACGCAATAAAAAATAGCAGAGTCCTGCCAAAAGAAATCCCGCCAAAGGACCGCCGAGCGAAATCAGTATCTGTCCCCAAGTGCCGGGACGCTTTCGGGAATACTGCGGATGATGGCACGCCAAACCGCCGAAGGAGTAAAGGATAATCCAGGGCGACGCCCCAAAAATATAGCGGATAATCAAAGCGTGTCCCAGTTCATGAACCAGAATTGCGATAAAAACGGCAACAACCCAGCACAAAATCCGTTGCGTACCATTTTCACTCTCTCCGAGGTTCAGTCCCATAAAAACAGACACCAACCAAAAAAACGGGTGAATCCGAACCGGAATACCGAAAAGTGTGAACCGGACATCGTAGGGGGTTTGTGAAGACTCATTGAACATAATGATTCCTTATGGTATACTGCTGTTTGAAAAAAGATAGAAAAACCGGAAACATAATATCATAAGGATAACTCTTTTGGCAAAAATTACAAGAATGTCCATCTCCATTGAGGAAGATGTTCTCCGAAAATTTAACGCACTTATCAAAGAAGAGGGGTTTCCCACACGGTCCGAAGCGATCAAACAACTGATTAAGTCTGCGTTGGTTCAAAAACAGTGGCAAAAAGGAGAAAACATTGCCGGTGTCATCACGATCATTTATGACCACCATAAATCCAATGTCCTACAGAAAATCGTTGAATCCCAGCATGATTTCAACGATTTGGTGATTTGCTCGCAGCACGCCCATCTTGACCATACGAACTGCATGGAAAATATTATTGTCCAGGGAACGGTGGAAAAAATCAAATGCCTGCACAAAAGACTGGCGTCCGTCAAAGGAATAAAGCATACCGTTCTTTCCATGACAACGACCGGCGGTGAGTTTTAGGCGGAACGGTTCCCCATAGGACTCACACCGGTTGAAATTTCCCCGTCAATTTGCGGCAACGCAATACGGCCGGAGTCACATCACATGATCAGTTCGAAGTTTTCTTCAGGAGCGTCGCGGTCCAGACGGTCCATCAGAATGTTCAGGATTTTCAGCAGCAATTGCAGACTTCCGCGATAACCGGTCATCGGCACATACGACTGACCGATACGGTCGTAAATCGGGAATCCCATCCGTAAGAGCGGAATGTCCATGTCGCGGCACATATATTTACAGTAGGTGTTACCGACAATCAGGTCCGGTTTGTCCGCCATGACCAATTGTTGGAACATGAACATGTCGCACTGCAAACCGGACCGGACCGTTACCTTTTCTCCGCAGATTTCGCGGATACGGTCTTCAAACCTGAATTTTCCGGACGGTGTTCCGGTGAGGACATGCAGCACCTCCATTCCGGCGTCTTTACAGAATTGAGCCATGGAAATCAGAATATCCGGGTCGCCCATCAGAGAGACTTTTTTACCATAGGTGTACTGGCACATATCGCACAACACGTCAACCAGCTGACCACGTTCCACACGTAATGATTCCGGCACGGAAACGCCGGCGGCTTTACGGAGTGTATCGACAAACGCATCCGTGGCCGTGATTCCGAGAGGAATATCGACGATTTTGAACGGCACTTTGCATTGCGTGTCCAGGAGTTTGGCAGCAGCCTGGGCACCGTAAAGTCCGATGGCAATCGCATAATCGGAATCGCCGGATGCTTCAATCCATTCCTTTTTACAGCCTCCTTTGGGATACATGCGGAATTTGCCGTCGAGCGGACCGTTGACGACATCGCTGGTATCGGGGTACATGATGTAGGGAACATCCATTTCCGCAGCGATAGATTTGATTTCCGTCATGTCGCTTGGTTCGAGGAATGACGGAATCAATGTGATTCTGCCGTTTTTCCGGCCGGTCTTTTTGGCGAAATACTTGACCATCGCCGCGGCCATATTGGCGTAGCCAGTCACATGCGATCCGGTGAAAGACGGTGTGTTCGCATGAATAACGATTTTCCCTTCGGGAATTTTTTTCTCTTCATACGCTTTTTTGATGATTTGCACCATATCATCGCCGATCACCTCCGAGAGACACGTTGTGTTGACCGCCACAATGTCCGGATTGTAAAGCGTGAAAATATTATTGAACGCTTCGAGCAGGTTTGCCTGTCCGCCGAAAACCGAGGAACCTTCCGAAAAGGAGGAAGTGGAGGCCATAATCGGGTCGTTATAGTGCCGCGTCAGACTGCTGCGGTGATACGCGCAACATCCTTGTGAACCGTGACTGTGCGGTAAACAATTATGAATTCCGAGTGCGGCATACATCGCACCGATAGGCTGACAGGTCTTGGCCGGATTGATCGTCAAGGCGTTCCTCTCGGAAAGCCCCGGCGGTGTGTGTCGAAGAAGCATCTCTCTTTCCTTCTGAATAGGAGTGTAAGTAGGCAATGTGTTTCATGCGGTGAATCCTTTGTCTCCGACGGCAGGGTATTCCCGTCGGTGCCATGAATTGTTGTAACTCATCTATGCAATATCTATGCCAGACACCTGGCAGACCGCTATTTTGTTCGGTGCGGCTGTCACTTTCAGGAATTATCAGCGGAATCTGATGTCTTTGCCTTTCTGAAAAACTACAAAATCGTAAAACGGCACTTGCTCATACAAAAATGTAGAATTCGGAAAAAAGAAAAATTTCCCGACATCTTTGCAATAAGAGGAATTTTGGCGCAATTATAGAAAGGACGATTTTGTCTGAAGATAACAAGCTTTTCAAGCGGCTCTGTTTGTTCAGATGCCGGATTTTTGGAAATCTGAAAAAAGTAATGTTTGGCATGTTTTTTGCTTCGCATTTTAGGAGTAATAAATATCATCCTTCCAATGTTTTTCAAGCGGTCTTGCGTGACGCGGAAAAAAATGTCAAAATAGGAATGTACGGGACACCGTTATAAAACTTCATTTATCGACTCCTGTTTTACGCTCGACGTAGTTTTCCATGTCACAGTCACAATCCCCCAACCTATCCGGCGACGATCAGCAAATCATCCTCCGGAGGATCAATCAGATTCGCCGTGAAGTGAAACGGGTTGAACTCATCACAACTCTGGTCGTACTGCTGACTTGTCTGCTCGGTTTTTTCATGGTGTCAATGATACTCGACCATTGGATTTTCCGTTCGGGAACGCCGATAGGATACCGCGTTGTTCTCATTTCAGGATTTCTGCTCGGCGGTGTTACGTATTTCATTCTGAGACTTTTACCACTGTTACGATTTTCCGTCAATCCGGCATACGCGGCGAAGATTCTGGAAAACAGTCATCCGGAAATGAAGAACCGGCTTCTGAACTGGGTTTTTTTGAAACAGGAAAAGCGGAGTTCGCTTCCCAACCTGCTTGAGCGGCACATCCTTGACGGCATAGACCGTGAAGCGGCGGTCAATCTGACCAGGATTCCGCCGGAGTTGATTGTTGACCACCGTCAAGCGGTTCGTTGGGGGATTGGTTTCACGGTTTTACTGGCGTTTTTTTTCCTGTACACCGTCTTCTCGCCGAAAAGTCCGATGGACTCGATCGTTCGGACCGTCAATCCGTTCACTTCGGTGGCGGCGCCGCAAAGTATTGTCATTAAAGAAGTTTCTCCGGGAGACATCACGGTGTTTCAAGGGGAATCGACGCAAATCACCGCCCGGCTCGACCGTGCGACCAAGTTTCCGGTCCATGTCGTTTATTCCACCAACGACGGTCGGTTCGTCGAACAGAGACTCCCCATGACGGCCAAAGAGGACAGTTATCATTTTGAGACGCGGTTTCCGCCGGGAAAAAAAGGATTTGAAGAAAGTCTTGTCTATTGGATTGAAGCGGGAAACAGCCGTTCGAAATCGTGGAACGTCACGGTTCGTCCTGCGGTTTATCTGGAAACCAAAGCGGTGGAGTACCGTTTCCCGGAATATACCGGTCTGACCCTGCAACGCGTCGAAAATACCGGCGACATTCAGGCACTCGAAGGAACCGAAGTGACACTGTATGCGGAGTCGAATGTGCCGCTCGGTCAGGCGGAAATTCTGTTCGACGGAAAACCGGACAAAACGGCCTCAATGACCATTTCGCCGGAACATCCGATGCAGGCAACCTTTACGTTCACGCTGCAGTGTGATCCCGCGAATCCTGAAAAGCCGCTTTTCTCAACATATACGCTCCGATGCCGCGACAAAGAAAAAAACGCCAATCCGCAGCCGGTGTACTACACAGTGAACATGATCCGTGATCTGCCGCCGGGGATCCGTTGGATTGATGAAGAGAAACTCCCGAAGGATGTGCCGCTCAACTCGCTGCTTTCTTTTCAAGCGGAAGCGGAAGATCCTGATTTCGGATTGCGGAATGTGCGGCTCAGAGCGAGCAAAATCGAACAAGGCGACAATCCGGCGGACATTCTCAATCAACCGTTTCCATCGGTCGAGCTGCTGACCGAACCTCATGCGGAAAAAGTCACTTTAGAAGGAAACATTTCGCCGCAGAAACTTGGTCTGAAGCCGGGGGACCGTGTTGATTATTTCGTGGAAGCCGCCGACACAAAACTTCCTGAAGCAAACATCACCGGCAGTTCCCTCAAGAGCTTTTTCGTCACCGACCCGGTCGACAATCCCAATCCGCAAAAGGATGCTCAGAATCAGTCCCCCAATCAGAACCCGCAGGGAAAAGAAGACGACTCCCAAAATCAGAGTGATCGTCAGAATAACGGCGGCGATCAAGGAAACAGCGGCGGAGAGAAAAGTCAAGGAGAAAAAGAAGAACAGGATAAAGGCGGTGAAAAGGAGAACTCCGGTCAACAGAATGGAAACCCAAACGGCTCCAATCCGCCGCAGCAAGGTGACCCCAATTCCGGCGGACAGCAAGAAAATCCTCCGCAAGACACACAGCAATCGAATGATCCGGCGAAAGGCGGACAATCCGGTCAAGACAGTCAAAATTCGACGGAGGACGCCGACGGAGGACCGTCCCAATCCCAACAAAGGGAGGGAAACAAAGACGGCGACGGGGAATGCAGCGGAAATGTCGAAGAAAAAACGGCAAATGGGGAAAACAACAATGAAACCGGTGACACCGCCGAGCCGCAAAAACGTGAGAAACCCATTGACGGCGAGAGTAATCCGGGGGATGTTTTCCGTGAGGCTGTCAAACGGATGAAGGAAAAAGGGGAATATCCCGATGATCCGATTGCTCAAAAGCCGTCCTCATCAGATGACCGAACGGAAAAAGAGCAACCTTCCGAAAAACAGGATGATTTGCCGCAGTCTCCAACACCGCAAGGAGAAAAAACATCGAAAGAGGGAACGCAGGATGTTCACGATAATGGGCCTTCCCTGGATGACCGCAAAACGGAGGAAGGAACCCCGCCGCAAGAGCGTCCGAAACAGCAGGGCGAAGATTCCCATGACCGCAGTCCCGCCGATGCTTATAACGCCAAACAAGGGGACAACTCCGGTACGAAACCTCTTGACCCGTCGGAAAAGGACAAGCCGATCTACACCGACCCGAACGATGCGGGCAAGAAAAATCCGAATCAAGGCAATCAGCCGTCCGATGGTGAGGGGCAAAATCCCGACGAATGGAACATGGAAAATCCTCCGAAAGGAGGAACGCCGAAAGAGCCGCAATCAGGGGAGCAAAAGTCTGATTTACCGGAAAATCCGCCTTCGCAAAAACCGAAGGAAAAGCCGGAAAACGGTTCCCAGCCGACAGCAGGAGATCCCTCCAAGTCCGCTTCCGACCCGCAATCGTCACCGGAGGAAAACGCTTTGACGCCGCAAAATCCGCAGAATAACAACAAACATCGCGGTTCAGGAGCACCGCCTGACGGTAACGGTCAGGAGGATGCCGCTGTTCAAAACGCAAAAGATCCGAATCTGGAATATACGGAAAAGGCCACTTCACTGGTGATTGATTATCTCGACAAGGAACTCGGCAAACAGCAGCCGGATCAAAAACTCCTTGACAAACTCGGCTGGTCAAAAGAAGACCTGAACCGTTTTGTGAGCCGGTGGAAAGAAATGCAAAGTCAAGCGTCTCAGGCACCGAAAAACTCCAAAGAGTCAAAAGAGTGGCTCGACACGTTGCGAAATATCGGGCGGCTTGCTCCGAAAACGACGGAGCAAATCCGTGATGTTCAACGGAAGACTTCCACCGCGGCGGAATCACAGCGTTACGTACCGCCTGCCAAATGGCGTGACCGCGCGGAAGCGTATTCCCAGGGACTCAGTGGAGGAACTTCTTCGCACGGGAACTCTTCTTCCACCGGAGCAAAGACTCCGCCGTGACCGCGATCAAACGGGCAGACACATCGGCCTGCCCCTGCGGAAACGGAAAAAATACCTGTTAAACGCTAAAACGCCGTTTTTAAAACGGCGTCTTGTGACAACGGTAAAGTCTTCCTTATGGAACAGCAACACTTTCACCGCCGGCACGGGTTGCAAAACTTCCCCAAATACCGTAAATAGATGGTCCTGTATAATGCTGCGGATCACTTTTAGAAGGGGAATAACCGGAAACAGCAACTTCAAGAGTTGTATCAAGGGTGCTGTTATTCAGATTTTGTGTTTGAACCGTTTCGGAAACAAAACGTACAGAGCCATCTGCAACAGCAGCATTGACGCCGCCGGTGTGTTCACTGCTTGCCGAAATCAATGAGACACCACCTTCCGTATCAGTACTGCCGGAACAATTGGGCGAATTTGGCGGCAAAATCGCATGGAATTGAGTATAAGGTGAGTGAGCATCCCCCCAACGGCGGCCAATCCCGGCACTACCGGTACAGTAATCACCACTAAACGTACCGTTACCGGCTCTTCGTGCCAAACAAGGTCCCGGTATACCAAAATGAGTCCAACCCCTAGTCACATTAGCGGCCACTCCACCCTTGATTTTGTTGGAGCCGCTCGTTGTGGAAGCAATCACTGCTTCAGAGAATATCATGGTGTTACTTGTACCGTCGGAAATCCCTTCAAGACCATAGGTTGCCTGTTTAGCTCCGTTAAGACCAATAGCCCCGCGTGCTTCATCATTATTCCAAGGCTGCCAGAAATCACTGACGCAAGCCCGGTAACTACAGAAACCAAGATCAGTGGCACCAGCTTTGGCTCCTGATGAAGGACACATAACCGCCGATAATTTGGTTCTCCAGGGAGAATCCGCACCGGTGTCTGTCGTTCCGTCCCACGGTTTGCAAAGTCTGTCATTGACAGTCGTTTTGGTCGTGTTCAGACCTGTATCCGCGTTCTCCACGATAACAGCATAAAGTGCGGTTTGTTCAATATATGGGAGCAACACGCAAACGTAACTCAATCGATCGCGGTAGGCATAATCCCCCCAACCGTTTTTAGCCCTCATATCAACCGCCAGACCTTTCTGATGTCCCGCAGAGGGCAAAAGTTTTGTAGCGTCCGCAAAAGTATGCACCGCAAGCCCAAGTTGTTTGAGATTATTGGAACACTGCATTCGGCGTGCAGCCTCACGTGCGGCTTGAACAGCCGGCATAAGAAGAGCAATCAAAATACCAATGATTGCAATCACCACAAGAAGCTCCACCAAGGTGAAAGCCGCTCTAGAACAGTACAGGCAGCCCCCCCCCCCCCATTTTAACATTTTTCAATAGTTTTTTCATAAAATCACCTTTCCTAAAAAATGGAACACGAAATTAAACCGCAACATTACGGTTTTGACAACAATTCGATATTATGTGTTTGTTTTCCTTTAACAACCGTATAAGTTAAAGGCGTTGTACTGGCGTTCGTATAAACTTTGGGGATAAGCTCTTTTTGTGTAACATAGTAAGGGCGTCCCTGACTATCTTTGGGAGCTTTAGGATCACCCTCTTTATACTCTGTGACTTCTACTTTGGTAAGAGTGATTTTATACTCCCCTTCCAAAGCTCCTTTTTCCGCGTCTCCGTTGATGGAGGAAAGCTTATACCCCCCCTTTTCATCCGAATAACCGTTAGCCGATTCCCCTGCCGTTCCAGATGGAATAAAAGTCAAAGTCACATTGGAAATGGGCAGACCATCAAGTGTGACAACACCTTCAACATACTCTGTTTTTAATCTTCGGCTTTTTTCACATCCTGAAATACCAACCAATACTAACAAACACAAACTCCAAGCAATCATTTGTTTCATAAAATAACAGTTCTCCTCAATCTATTGTTGAAAATATTTTCATATCATTATCCATAATCTTCCAGCCTATCCGGAAGTGTGATAACGATAAATACTATTCTACTACAATTGATTTATAAAGTAAAGAGCTGATTCTATAAAAAAGGAAAAATTCTCCAAAAATTTTCCTCCGCTCACGGAGTAGTAAACAGACCCATATTTTTAGCGGATTCTTTAAGCAATGTCGATTTATTGATTGCGTTTATTAATTCTGCAGTAAACATTGTTGCTTGACACGTTGCGGCAAGAACAGCCATTTCTCCAGATACCATTGCAGAATGACGGTGTACCGTATAAAATGAGACGCTATGAATTGGGAGCCTGACGAATTTGATGTGACGCGGCACGATGAGACCTTCTCGATTTACGAAGAACCGCTTCCTCGTGAGCGTCCGAAGTTTGCAACGCCGTTACTTTCCGATGGTCTGACCTATCTCAAAGGGGTCGGACCGGCCCGAGCGGAATTGCTGACGAATATCGGTTTGAACCGCGTTTCCGATTTGCTTTTCTACTTTCCGCGGGATTACGTCGATCTCACCGACCGCCGCAAAATGGAAGACCTTTCTGAAGGACATCTCCAGACGATTTTGGGACGGATTGACACAACGGAACGAAAATCAACCCGGCGCGGTTCCATGCTGCGGATGGGAATGATTTGTGAGGAAGGAGGTTATGTCGAGGCGGTATGGTTCAATCAGATGTATCTCGTCGAACAAATGGGACATGGCCGACGGCTGCTCCTCACCGGAAAACCGCGGCTCGATCAAAACCGTTGGGTTTTCACGCATCCCAAGGTTACCTATCTTGAAGAGAATGACAACCCGAACGCGGCACTTGACCCGATAATTCCTATTTACAGCCTGACAAAAGGAATTCAGCAGCATCATTTCCGAAAAATTTTTCGGGAGTCACTCTCCATTTACGTGCCGTTATTGGATGAGATTTTCTCACCGGATTTTCGTGCCCAAAATGAACTCCTTCCGATTCACGAAGCGGTGCCGTTCATTCATTTCCCGCCGGACTTTGAGACACTTGAAAAAGCGAAACGCCGCTTCATTTTTCAGGAGTTTTTCATTCTTCAGGCGGCGTTGGCGATACGGCGGCTTCAGCATCAGACCATGTTGAGTGCTCCGCCGTTACCGGTATCGCAGAAAATTGACACGCGAATCCGTCGGCTCTTTCCATTCACGCTGACCGAAGCTCAGGAAAAAGTCATTCGCGAAATCACCGCCGACATGAGCGAACCGGTACCGATGAACCGGCTTTTACAAGGGGATGTCGGGAGCGGCAAAACCGTTGTGGCGGTTTATGCGATGCTTTTGGCGGTGGCGAATGATTATCAGGCGGTATTCATGGCTCCGACGGAAGTTCTTGCCCGCCAGCACCTTAGAACACTCACGCAAATGCTCGAAGAGAGCCGTGTGAAAATCGCACCACTTTTCGGAGGACAAAAACCGGCTGAGAGGTCGAAAGTCCTTGCAGAAATTGAATCCGGAGAGGCGAAAATGATTGTCGGGACGCAAGCCATTGTCGTGAATGACCTTACGTTTGACAAACTCGGTCTGGTGGTGATCGACGAACAGCACAAATTCGGTGTCCGGCAACGGGCAAAACTGAAGTCCATCGGCAAAACCGACCCGCATTTTCTCGTCATGACCGCGACCCCGATTCCGCGAAGTCTCACCATGACGCTTTTCGGCGATTTGGACGTATCCGTCATGAATCAACTGCCGCCGGGACGTCAGAAAATCACAACCTATCTCGCGGACGAAAATCAAAGAGAGAAATGGTGGGATTTTGTACGGAAAAAACTCACGGAAGGCCGCCAATGTTATGTTGTTGTGCCGCTGGTGGAGGAGTCCGATGTGTTCGATGTTCGAAGCCTTACTCAGGTGTATGAGTCGCTTGCCAACGGACCGCTTGAAGCGTTTTCGCTTGCCGTGCTGCACGGCCGCATGAGCAATGAGGAAAAAGAACATGTCATGATGAAATTCCGCACCGGTGAAACGCAGGTTCTTGTCTCGACATCGGTGATTGAAGTCGGGGTTGATGTGCCGAACGCCTCACTGATGACGATAGAAAACGCGGAAAGGTTCGGACTTGCCCAGCTTCACCAGCTTCGCGGACGCATCGGCCGCGGAAAACACCCTGGTTTTTGCACTGTTTTCTCCGATCCCAATCATCCGGACGCATTGAGCCGGCTTCAGGCATTTGCCAAAACCACCGACGGTTTCCAATTGGCGGAAACGGACTTTGAATTGCGAGGTCCCGGCGAGCTTTTGGGGACGCAACAGCACGGACTTCCGCCGTTTCGGATTGCCGATCTGAAACGTGACCGGGAAATTCTCCAGCAAACACGGACGGCAGCGACGGAATTTGTCCGTAATGATCCGGGACTGGCTCAGGAAGAACACAAAAAAATCCGCCGGCAGATTCTTTCGCGATACGGCAAAGTCCTGGACCTCGGCGATGTCGGCTGACGGAAAAGATGCGGCTTTCGTTCAAAACCGTATCTTTCCGGCTTCGCTGAGGATACGTTCCGTGACGGATTGCTCCTCGGATAACAGCGAACAGTAATGCCAGGAAATCGGCTCCACCAATCCGGCGAGTCCGCAAAATGTGGTGATGACAGCAATGCATCCCGCCTGATACAATAAAATCATCGCCGTTTGATACTCTTCCTGCGTCCGGCCCATCAGTTCCGGGTAATAAACCGCCGTCCGTACTTTTGGAAAATGATTTTTGACACGAAGAATAAAAGGCAAAAAATCGTTCCGGTTTTCGGAAGTCAATTCCGTCACAATCAGCGAATCCGGAAAATCTTCGAGCCGTTCCAGTATCTCCGTGAAGGACTGGACGGTGAGACACTCCCATTCACCGGTTTTACGCAGTTTGTTGAGGAGAAAATCCTTCCACAGCGGCGTCTTTTCCAATACAAAAAACGAAAACGGCGTCATGAATTCAGTTTATAGCGTTTGATTTTGCGGTCGAGTGTCGTCCGTTCGATTCCCAGAATCTTTGCGGCACTGCTTTTATTTCCTTCACAATATTCCAATGTAGCGAAAATCAGACGGTTTTCCATTTCCTCGATGGACATCGGCGTGAATGGCTCCGTTTCTGTCACAACTTTATTTGTGACGGTGTTTCCCGTCGTCCGAAGCACGGAAAGAACAAAGTCATCCTCCTCAATCTGACGGCTGGTTCCGAGAAGCACCGCCCGTTCAATGGTGTTTTTCAGCTCACGGACATTCCCCGGCCACCGGTGTTCCAGCATCCGTTTCATCGCGGCAGGAGAAAAACCATGGATTTTACGTCCGGTTTCTTTGGAAAAACGTTCCAAAAAATGATTCGCCAGCACAGGAATGTCCTCTTTTCGCTTACGGAGCGGCGGAACCATGATTTCCAGAACACGGAGCCGGAAGAAAAGGTCATGCCGAAAGCGTCCCTCGGCGACTTCCTGTTCCAGATTTCTGTTTGTGGCCGCGACGACACGCACATCGACGGTGATGGGCGTATTTCCTCCGACCCGCTCGAACGGGGCGCCTTCCAGAACACGCAGAAATTTCGCCTGAAGCGCCGGACTCATCTCACCGATTTCATCCAGAAAGAGGGTTCCTTTGTTCGCAGCCTCAAATTTTCCGATTTTCCGTTCCGTCGCACCGGTAAAGGCTCCTTTTTCATGACCGAAAAGCTCGCTGGCGAGCAGAGATTCCGAAATGGCCGCACAGTTCAGACAGACAAACGGCTTGTCTTTTCTCGGTCCGGCAAAATGAGCGGCACGGGCAATCAACTCTTTGCCGACTCCGCTTTCTCCGTAAATTAACAGAGTCGCCTTTCCTTCGCTTGCTTTTTTCGCGAGTTGAGCCACGTGGCACATCGGCGGACTGACACCGATGATTTCCGTTTCCCTGGTCAAAAGTTCACGCAGGAGAATATTTTCCTGTCTGGCGTCTTTCAGGTCGGCGGAAAGTTCCTTTTCGCGGGTCAAATGCGACAATGCCGTGCCGAGTGTGTCGGCAACCGCAAGGGTGTACTCCAGATCGTCCGGTGTGAACAGCCGATGATTTGTCCCGTTATAAATATGAATCAGCCCGAGAACGCTGTCCTCAAATCGAATCGGAGCCGCAAGCGTGTGAAAAGGATGAAGCGTTGTCTCCTCCGGCGGTGTTTTGGAGTATCGGACCGTTTCCTGCATTTTCCGCTCGTCAACCAGAACCGCTTCACGGGAACTGATCACCGTTTTGGCCAAAGACTCGGAAATGTGCGAGTAGGTCATGTTGTCCGGCGCAATGTGCGCCACCAGCCGGAGCTGCGAAATACGGAATGTTGATTTCACCTCCTGCGGCAGCAGCCAAAGCCCGGCGGCGTCTCCATCCGTCGCGTTAAGGAGTCCTTCGAGAGCAAGTTTTGCCGTGTCGGAGAGGTGTTCCGCCTTGCCGAGCTGATAGGCGAGCTGACACAAATCCGCCGCATCATAACCGGTTCGGGTGACTTTCGCTGTGACGGTCTGGCCGGGAGATTGCAAAAAAGAAGTCTGCTTCCGCCGGTCCACGATTTCGTCCGGATTGAAAAGCGAATCACTCGGAGCCGCTCCGGAGAGTTCCGAAATTCCGAAAACACCGGTTCCCGACGGGGAATCAAGCGGCTCTTCTCCCGTTGTTTCTGAATTTTCCGGTGTTTCGAGGAAAAAAGTCAATTGGGAATGTCCGATTTTGATAAAATCGCCGTGATTCAACGGGGTCGGCTGCTCGATCAAACGGTCATTCACCAGCGTTCCGTTACGGCTTTTCAAATCGGTGAGAAACCAACGGTCTTTTTGAAAATGAATCACCGCATGTTTGCGGCTCGCCCGATCATCGGAAAGAATCACACGGCACTCCTGGGAACGTCCGAGGAATGTTTCCGACGAAGAAACCAGCGTGACCGTCCTGGTTTCACCATTTTCTTCTTCCAATATCAAATAGGAATGCTGACTTTCCATTATGTGTCACCCCGCCGTTACGC
>JAISQK010000171.1 GCA_031274255.1 Planctomycetaceae bacterium
AAAACAAAAATAAACTGAAAACAAAACAATTCTATACAAAAATCTCCGCAGTTTGACAAAACCACGGTGAAAAATAAAAACTTCATTATTGGAGAAGATTATGGACGCTCCGCTTCGCCGCCGTTGATGGAACCCACAGCCCCCCAGACACCGAACGGACTTCTGCCGGAGGTCACCTGAGCCACATCACGCTGAGCCGCTGTGAAACTGGAGGTTTCGCAACTGACCGTATCGCTCACAAAGGAGACGGAACCGTCGCCATAAAGTGCGTTCACTCCGCCGGTATGGTTGCTGGATGCCGAATAGATACCGGAAACCATGTGCATATCCTGTTTTGAGAACGATTGATTGTAACAGTTGGGACTGTTGGGAGCTAAAATTGTCAGGAAAGCCGTATAAGCGGGTGTTCCAAGAATCCATGAATGCCCGCGTCCGTAGGAACCGGCAACTCCCGCAGCCGTATAGACTTTTTTGTCAGTCGTTGTCCCCTTACAAACGGAAGGAACCACACCATTCTGGGCAGTACCGCTGCTGACTTCAGCAAGGTTCCCTTTCACCCGGTTGGCACCGTTGTCGCCGCTGACCGCTTCCGCAAAAACAAGCGTATTGCTTGTTCCGTCCGTGAACGATCCCATACTGCGGAAAATCTTGTTTCCTCCAAAGGCACCGCGATGTCCTGTACGCACATTCACATGGGTGGCAGCAGAGTTGTCACCCATGCTGTACATATAACTGGTGGATTGAACTTCGCCAATCCCTGTTTCGCCGGCAAATCCGGATTTGCGTGTTTGATCCGACGGACAGGAATAACCGGAAACCGTTGCATTCCACCAACGGGCAGTGGTTCGTGCAAGCGTCGCACCGGCACCGCCGCCGGCAACAGACTGACAGTCTGCGGAAAATTCGGAAAAGACCGCCGATTGTTCGATATAAGGAAGCATCGCGATGTGCGGTCCGAAAAGTCCGCTATCAAGATACCTGTCTCCCCCTGAACTATAGCCATCCAAAGGAAAAGCACTGTCGGCGGCAGGTCCGTATCCCATACCGGCGGGGAAACCCTTTGTGGCGTCATGATAGGTATGGAGTGCCAGACCTATCTGTTTCAAATTGTTTGTACACTGCATCCGGCGTGCCGCTTCCCGTGCCGCCTGAACGGCAGGAAGCAAAAGTGCAATCAAGATCCCGATGATTGCAATCACCACCAAAAGTTCAACAAGTGTGAACGCGAATTTCTTTTTCATGTGAATGCTCCCTTTACATATCCTTCTAAAGTCTTTATACTCTTTTTTTGCCCTGACGGAATGATTTTCCAATCACTCCATTTTTAACCAGCCTTTATCAGTATAATTATCCTAAAGCGAAGTTACAAGAGACAAAATATAAAAATTTCATGAAAATTGTCAAAAAATCTTTTGTAAACGGAAATCGGTAAAATGAATTTTGGTATTTTTATCAAATGATTGGTGAAAAGTCATGGGCGGCATGTTTCCTTATGATTGATGACACGATTATCCCTGAATTTGACATTCTTCTCGAAGACGGCCCGCTTTTGGCGGTGAACAAGCCGTTCGGACTTCTCACGCAGGCTCCGGACGGTGTGGATTCGCTCGAATTTCGTGTGAAAGATTATCTGATTCGTCGGGAAAACAAGCCGGGACGCTGTTATCTCGGCATTCCGCACCGGCTTGACCGGCCTGCCAGCGGCGTGATTCTCTTTGCCAAACACGCACGGGCGGCACGGCGGCTTTCGGAACAGTTTGAGCGGCGGACGGTCGAAAAGACGTACTGGGCGGCGGTTGCCGGGCCAATTGCGGAGTCAACCGGCACATGGACCGACTATATGAAAAAACTCAAAGGACTTCCGCAAGCCGTACTCGCTCCGCCCATCGACCCGGATGCCCGTGAGGCGGTTCTCCATTTTACGGGACTTGGTCATTTTGATTGGGGAACCTGGCTTGAAATCCGTCTTGAGACCGGCCGGATGCACCAGATTCGGCTCCAGGCGGGAAGCCGCGGTTTTCCGCTGTTGGGGGACGCTCAGTATGGTTCTAACGTGACTTTTGGACCGCAGTTTGAAGACGAACGGCTTCGGGGAATCGCTCTTCATGCCCGGTCGGTTTCGTTCCTGCATCCCATGACGCACGAATCGTTGACCATTACCGCCCCGATTCCGGAACCCTGGCACGCTCTCGGTATTTCCTAACCATTTTGACAATAAAATCCCCCAATGTCTATCGAAAACGGACAAATAGAGTAGAATATCCGCGAAGTATGGCGGTTTCTTCTGTGAAATGTTGTCCACACTCCCTTGGGGGTGCTGACCGTTTTTCCGCAGACCGATAAAATCAGTACCGGTGTTTTGTATGGGGCCGATGAGGTGAACACGGTGTTCGAGGTCGAATTTCGCGACAGAAACCGGAACCCTTCCCCCTTCTTAAAAGAGAACAGAGAAAATGAGAATGAAAAAATTTACGAATGTTTGGATGGGAATTGTGTTGATCAGTGTTGTTTTCGGATGCCGTCCCGGCACCGGCGGACACCGCACGATTTTGAATGTTTCCTATGATCCGACGCGGGAACTTTACGCGGAGATTAATGAAGAATTCACGGCGTACTGGCGTCAGACGAAGAACGAGACCGTGGAAATCGAACAAAGTCACGGAGGTTCCGGCTCACAGGCCCGAAAGGTTCTTGACGGCAGTCCGGCCGATGTGGTCACGCTGGCGCTGGGGTACGACATTGATGTTCTCTGCGGAGAGCGGCAGCTTCTGGCGGAGAACTGGCAGACACGGTTTCCTGAAAACAGTTGTCCGTACACTTCGACGATTGTCTTCCTCGTCCGCAAGGGAAACCCGAAAAACATCAAAGACTGGGACGATCTTGTCCGGGACGGCGTTCAAATCGTGACCCCGAATCCGCAGACATCCGGCGGAGCGAGATGGAATTATCTTGCCGCATGGGGGTATGTTTTGAAGCGGGAACTGGGGGATTTTGCCGCCCTTCACGACCCCTCCCGTGCCGAAGACGTTGCGAAGGCTCAGGCGAAAGCGAGGGATTTTGTGGCGGAAATGTTCAGTTCCCGGCATGTGAGTGCGATGGATACCGGAGCAAGAGGAGCGGCGAATCGATTTGCGAAAAACGGTCAGGGGGATGTTCTGCTCGCTTGGGAAAACGAAGCACTTCTGTACACGTCGCGGCAGGACGGCGAAGCGTTTGAAATTGTGATTCCGTCGATTTCGATCTTGGCGGAGCCTCCCGCGGCGGTGGTGGACCGCGTGGCGGACAAGCGTGGAACACGTGATTTAGCGGAGGCGTATCTCGCATTCCTCTACACGGACAAAGCTCAGAACATTATTGCGAAACATCATTACCGTCCGCGGAACGCGGCGGTGGCTGCGGAATATGCGTCGAAGTTTCCCCCTTTGGAGCTGTTCACCATTGACGAAGTCTTCGGCGGCTGGAAGAAAACACAGCCCGAACATTTCGGCAAAGAGGGGATTTACAGTCGGATGATGGAACAGACCGGACAAAAAACTCCCCTGTAGAGACCGTTTGGAACCGGAGAGAGGAAACATGCGATACCGCGCCGCAGTAACATTGGAATCCGGTTGGGTTGTTCACAGAAGTTTTTGATGACATGAACGGATTAAATAAAATCCGTGAACAATTGTAAATGAAATGATCAGAGCCGTGATTGCGAGAGCGAAAACCAACTTAACCAGGAGAAACGATAACATGGCGGATTTTATTGAAATTATCGGGATTTATCGTCTTAATAGAGGACGACATCGTGGAAGAAGAAGACTGTCTCCTGAATCCTGAAAATACTCAAAATGCCTGTCTCGTCGAGATGGTTACTAAAGTACCGCTTGGTGAATTTAATGTGGGGGAAATCATCCAAGAAATCCCCAATGTCTCAAAATCAAGTTGGCAAGTCCCATACGACGAACAATTTTTGAACGAAGATGGAACGGCTATTGTGCCGGAAGATAAAGCTTACGGAAAAAACACAAGTCAAACTCAAATTGTCTTCTGGCTTCATTATGCTGATTTTGATAAGTCGCTTCCATCTGAGAAAACCTCCATTTTTCCCTTGATGATAATACTCTGACTTTCATCTGTCAACTCGTGACGACACCGCCTGGAGCGTGTTCACACAAGATATTGTCAAAGAGTTTGTGTTATACTAAAATAGTACGATGGCAATAACGAATGAACAATTTGCCCTTGCAGGTACTCCTGCCATCAAATACGGCTCCGTACCTGCCGCAACAACGCGGGAATGTTAAAATGAATAACCTCCGGTTTGTTAATGCCTTGTTGTCTATCATCGAAAACGGTTGCAAATGGAGGACAATTCCCAAAGAGTACGGCCATTGGCATACCATTGATGTCCGCTTCAACAGATGGAGTAAAAACGGCGTCATCGAACGGCTTTTCGAGAGATTATAAAACGAAAACATCATTGAAATCCGCACAGACGTTGTCCCTATCGACAACACAACAGTCAAAGTTCATCCTGACGGAACAGAGGCACTCAAGAAAAGTGGTGAACAGAGTATCGGTCGTTCCAAAAGGGGGGGGGCACAACCAAAATTCCTTTGGTTGTCTGTTCTGCCAAATCGGCGTGTTATTACCTTACAACGGCATTAACTGACTCTTTTTAAGTTTTTGGAAATAGAGTTTCATGAATGTGTCGATTTCGGATTGATAATCGGTTTCGACACGGTTCAGGCAATCATTGATACCCGAAGTGAACTCATCGAAGGTTTCGTAGTAAATATTGTCCAGACATTTCTTCTTGACAAATTTCCATAACCGTTCCATCCAATTCAAATTCGGAGAATAACTCGGAAGAAACTGTAACGTGATTCCCAACTCCTTCGCCAAACCCTCCACGAGTTTGTAATGTTGATAACGTGTATTGTCCGGTACGATTACGATTGGCCGCCCCGCGTATTGCACGGACAATTTTCGCAACATCCCGCATACCGTCGCCGCCGTAATGTCACCGTCGTTCGCGACGACGGTTATATTGTCCGCTGGTCGCGTTGCAGGCTCCCGGAACATTCCAACGTTTTCGTCCCGAAGGACTGCGAAGGAAGATTTGGGTTGGGTGAAACACCATAAGTACCCGAGAAACGCCGCTTGAACAAAATGAATTCCGTCCATGAACAACACCGCCTC
>JAISQK010000185.1 GCA_031274255.1 Planctomycetaceae bacterium
ACGCCCATCGTTTTGCCGCTGATGTACCCGTTACCCTCCATGTTCCGCTGTCCGTTGTAATTCACGCCTGTCGTGTCCTGTACCGCAAGGATAACAGGCTCGTCAGCCATCCGTTTGATGGTTCCGTTCCGGTGCGCTTTGATTATTTCATCCCGGTCAAGCTTTTCGTTTCCCAGCAGGTTATAAATCGCTTTAGCCTCAGTGCGGTTTTCCGCGCTTGTCCATATCGAATTGCCCGGCTGCCTGGACAGTGTTTCCATCGTCCGCACAAACCGCTTTTCAAGCCTGGCCTCATTGAAATCCACATCCGCGAATTCTTCCGCCATATTGAAATTTTCCCCTCCAGACATAATGCCCTCCCAAACATTTGTTCATTATATCATAGTTTTCGGAAAAGTGGAGAATTTATGGGTCAAGTTTAGCTCGGAGAGGCCGGGAGGGAACGTGCCGTTCCATCGCGATTGCCTCATGGTCACTGCGTTCCATTCGGCCTCCGGTTGGAAAGATTTTCTATCTGGCGGCGAACCGAACGAAGTGAGTGTGAGCCTACAGGGGTGCAGCGGCCTACCGCTGCCCGGAGGCATCTTCCTTTGAAAATCCTTTGATGAAAGAGTTTCACAAGAGGATATTACGAAACCCTCGTTGCTTTCCCATTCTACACCAAATCCGTTGAAAAGGAATGACCGCGAGCAGCGTGCGGACGCTGCACCCCGGATGGGACTGCCGTCCCGAGAGCCGTGAACCCGTTCGCGTTGCTCACTGGTATCCACCGGCGGAACAAAAAAGAAAGCGGTTGGAAACGTTATTTATTGAAAGCGACCGCCTCGGGAGGCAAACCGCCCGCCGGGGCTTCCCGGCTGCGGTGAAGCGGCACGCTTCCCAGCGACCAACGGGAGCGGGTTTATGCTCTCGGGACGGTAGTCCCATCCGGGATGCAACGCCCTTGCGTTGCCCGCCGGAGGCAAATATTATCCGTCAAATCAGGATTGCCGCCCCCCAATTGCCTTTTTGTAGCCTTACATTTCCCTTTTGTTCCGCCGATTGATATTAGCGACCATCGGGAGCGAGTTCGTGGTTTTCGGAGCGGTAGCTCCATCCGCCCGCCGCGGCGTCGCGGCCCGCCTGATACGATTCACTTCCGGCGCACATGGCGGTGTCGTCGATGTTTTCCTGCAATTGCGTTGCCGTGTTGAGGAGCGTCCAAAGCCCATGCGCGTCGGCAAAATCAATATCAAAAAGATACATGTCGAGATATTGCGGGCAAAGTGTCGGATTCTGCCGCGCAAACTCGTAAGCCTTTTCGACAAAGCTGAGCGTCTTCTCGCCCATCTTCGGAAGCGTGTGACGTTCCGTCGGTGTCAATGAAGTGACATACGGATGGAGCATCGCCAGCGCTTCATTGATTTTCAATTGAGCCTGTCCGATCACTGCCGGGGGGATCGCCTGGACGTGTTTGTTGTCCATAGTTAGACCTTTCTTTTAATGGTTTTTGAAATAAGTTTGTTGTGGTTTCATCTAAAAGTTCACCGAACGATTTCCCACGG
The DNA here is from genome assembly GCA_031274255.1 of Planctomycetaceae bacterium. Lineage (GTDB taxonomy): Bacteria > Planctomycetota > Planctomycetia > Pirellulales > Thermoguttaceae > WRMR01. Next base: position 1,545 of record JAISQK010000185.1, read on the forward strand.
CATTGTAGAGGATTTGTTTCACTTCCTCCGTTGTTGTAACATCAAACGGCGTTTTGCCTTCGTTATCTTTTGCATTGACATCAGCTACTTTCAAGGTAACCGTTCATAGTGTCTTTGATTCACTGCCGTGCGTAAGTATTCCTTCGCTTTTTCCAGATGGTCCCTCTGAACACCACCTTTGCCTTTGGCATAGTACATCCCAATGGCATAGTACATCCCAAGTTTGTATAGGGCTTCGGGCTGAATTCTCAGTTCTACCTCCCGCGATAGATCCGCCCCCTGCAGCGTTTCCGCATTGTCCCTCGCATTGTTTTGCGGGACATCTCTACCGTCACCTCCAAGACCGGGCGGGGCTACGGTATTTTTCGGGACCTCTGACTTGCTGACCATTGACTCAACACGCGGCGATTTAACAGACGGCAATTCACCACCTTTCACAGGAATTTGTTGATTCTTTCCTTCCCGCCGAGGAGGGGTAATCAGGCCGGCAAGAGCATCGCGATTTTTTATAAAGTCATAAAACTCGGCAATATCAACGCCCTGTGTTTTTAAGTGGTCTTCATAAATTTCTTTACTGTGATATGCCAATGCTGTTGCGTCTTTCTGTGCTTGAATTTCGACAACAAGTTCTTTTTCCCTTTCTTTGTTCCGACGGGCTTGCTCTTCTATCTTTTTCCTATCGCTTACTAATGTTTTCTCGTTTGATTGCAAGGTTTTCTCTCTGGTATCCAATTCGTTTTCTTTGGTTTTTAGAACGGCAACTTGGTTCTCATATTCCTCTTGCAGTTCTTGCGATTTCTGCTTAATCGTTGCTTGGGCATCGTCTTCGGCTTTCTGAATGGCGGTGTTTTTTTCCTTTTCGGCAGCGGCTTTTGCCTGCCGAATTTCTTGTTGTGTTTTCTCCTTGGTTTCTGTAACAAGTGTTTTGGCAGCGGATACTTTTTGAGCTGCTTCGGTTTGTGCCGCTATAATCCGTTCTTTGGCTTTTGAATCGGCATTTGTTGCCAATCGGTTGGCCGTTGCTACACTGTTTCTGCAATACAATGCAAAACATACTGCAATAAACACAACACACGCTGCTGTAACGATTGCCGCCGTCATGTTCCATTTTGCTTGTGCTTTTGCGGAGTATGCTTTTGTTCTGTCTTCCTCGGCTTTTACTCTTGTTTCCTCGGCTTTTACTCTGGCTTCCTCGGCTTCCACAACTTTCCGCTCCGCTTCATGGACACGGTCATCACATTCCTGTTGCTCTTCACGAATCCTACTTTCGGCATTTTCTACCAATTTGTCTGCTTGGTTTCGTTTTTCGGCTAATTTTTCAGTTCCCAGTTCGTATGCCCTCTTAAGATCTTTGAGTTTTTCATCTCCTCTCAATTCCCACCCTTGCCGATAGACATCGTAAATATCCGGCACGGAACACCCAAAACAACTGTCCAAAAAATTACGGAAAAAATTTGTATCAGTTTGCCCAAACTGTTCTATATCAAACGTAATGCTCCGATAAACATCATCTAATATTGTTGATTCATTACATAGAATCAGTATTTTGCCGAAACCACATTTTTTTAATTCTTTCAGCTGCGTTTCACTTGGCTTTTTACCGGATGTGATAAGAATTAAAATCGGAGCGTTCGAATCCTTACTCTTATTTTGATTGCAGCACTCACACAATTTTTCCAATCCGCAGTCCACATCAACATTCTCTTGTGATTGAACAAGTTGCGGCATTAGGTCGCTGTTTTTCCATGGTGATAACGGGCGCAGGACTGTTGCTGTCGAATTAAATTCGATAAGACACAACGATATATCGTTATGTGCTGCCACATCATTCAGCGAGGAGGCAATGTTATCTAGCGCCGAGAGAGTTGCCACAAACAGTGTGCCGATCATTTCCGATGACGTGTCGATTAAAATATAAACAGGTAACGGATGCATTGTATTTATCTTTCGTGAGGATATAAACTAATTGTTGACGATTCGTACTTTCGCTAATCGACCGTTGGTGCCGGAGGACAGCAATAATTGCAGTCCGTCCGTCAACTCGACATCATGTCCAATCGGAATATCCTTGCCGGTTGTGATATTTTTCATACCCGGCAGTCCTTTATTAACAAGCGTCCACTTGCCGTTATTCCGATAAAAACGTCCAATCTTTTTTTTCTGTTCGTCCTTTAATTTTTCGTTTGAAACCAAACCATTCTGGCTATGCCATTGATGTAATTTTAATTGGTCACGAACTACCAACCGTTTATTATTAACAGCAACAGGTCTGCCATCCGCCGTGTAAAAATCTAACACCGCAACATCGCCTCTAAACAACGTACCGCAATACGGACACTTCTGCTTTTCAGATATCTCGCTAAGAACAAACCAATGCTTCACACAGGAGTCATTTTGGCACGGCAGAACGATGTCTATTGTTGCAAGCAATGCTTCTTCCCAATCATTTGCCGACGGACGTTTTCCCGGATGATGTAAACCTTCAATAAAAGCACGTTCAAACAGTATTTGCAACCACGGTCCAAGTATCGTATAAGGTAATGTTGTTGTGTCAATCCAAGGTAACTTTTTACGGTCTTCTCTATCGAAATTTTGGCTTTGGCGACGGTTTGATTTATCCTTCGAATTTTCTATCCATAAAGCCCGCTCGCCCATCGCCAACATGTCATTTTTATCTGTATCGGCATCGTGAATCTTATCGCCTTCCAACGGATGCCGATGAAATAAGCAGGAATAAATTAACACGGCAAGAGCGTGCCGATCGGTCTCCTTACACGGCAATTTTTTATTGCAGTCATTTACTGGCAAGTGTGATGTTGCAAGAACTTCCGGTGCAATAAAGCCCGGCGTGCCATCAACGACTGGCGGAAACCAATTTGGAACAACGAGCGAATCACAGTCGATAATACAAGCATTGGCGCTCTTCGGGTCAATGCGGCAATTATTATGACTTAAATCACTATGCGATAAACCGGGGGCATGTAAACGGCGGACACCGCGGGCAAGGTGCAAACATACCACTAGAAATCGGAGCAAGTCGCCCTTTTCTTCCGGAGGAAGTTGATTAAAACTCTTCGGCAATAGAAAGTTATCGGTTTTCTTTTGATAACAACTATCATATGCCGGCACGACAATGCCAGTCCTGCCGTCGTGTTCGACAATCAGACCCTTTTTAGGCCAACAAAAAACCTTTTTCCAGTATTCGCTGCCGACGCTTTTAACGGGCGGTTTGGAAGTATCATCTCCAAAAATACCAACGTAGTATTCTCCGATAATTTTTTTGATACGTTCTCGCTCATTCGACGACAACGTCTTTTTATAAAACGCTACCACATATTTCTTGTCAGGCGACCAATAGACATCCTTCTGACTTCCCGACATAGGATTGTCGTAAATAAACTCAACAGACGAACCATCTGTTGCTCGTGTTCTAATAAGTGTCATAGTATTTCTGTAGTAGGAGTTTTTCCGTCTATAAAAGGTTATTTCGGTTTAACAATCAAAATCGTTCTATCATCGTAGTTGCCTATTGACCAGAAAGCCAACCATTTTTTCAATAATTCTGCCTTTTCCTGCGGACTTTTCTTTTTATCATTCAAATTTATGGGATTTGATTCTGTCTCTCCTGTACTGCCATCTGGCAACACTTTCTCGTAAAAGTTAAGCCAACAGGATTCGTTAGTAACTTCTTTTCCAGACTCAAAAAATGCGTCGGTAATTCCATCCGTTGCTAAAATCAATGCTTCGAAAGAATCGGTCAAAACAAACCGAAGCCGATTGGCTATCGCTTCGGCAGTCTTTTCTTTTTCTTCTGTCAGAAAAATTGCTTCGTTGACATACTCGCCGCGGTCAGGTTCACCGAGAACAAATACTTCATTCGAAGACAAGCTCCTTTTGCTGATTGTTGGACGTAAAATTGCCACCCCACCGTCTCCGACCCAGTAGGAAACGAATAAAAACGTCTTTTCGTCTTCCAAATACTTGAATGCTGTGCAAAGCAGAGTGGTGTGATAATCCCTTAATGTTGCTTTTTTGTGTTTTGCTTCTGCCTCTATTGCCGACCAAGCTTCCTGAACAGCATTGCAAAAAAACGAACCAAGTTGACTCTTTTCGATAGCATTAATGTTTTGCGGATTTTCTCGTAAATTACGAATGCAATCATTCTGTTTTAGTGTAGTATCGTTATATTCCGTCGTCAGTAATTTCTGCAACGTTTCCACGACCGTATTCGTTGCGAGTTCGCTCCCCTTGCGGGAGTACTTGGCAGAACCTGCTCCATCAGCAACGGCAACAAATGTCCAACCGGTCTTTTTATCAACCTCAATACGAAATGCATCGTCCCGCGGTTTGGCAACGTGAGCGTGAGAACGTCCCCGTACCGAAGCAGCAATCACTTCGAGTTGTTTTGCCGGAAGACACTTAATCGTTTCACCCTTTGCGTCTTCATCAAGATTTTTGTAATCGCCATAATTGGCATCCTTGACTTCCCATAAACTACGAGTATTCGGATAGACGTTAAACGAAATATATACACTACGATGCATATTCGTAAACATATCACTCGAATTACCCGCATCCTGGTATGCTATTCTTTTATAAAAATCCTCTTCTATATAAAGTACAAAACCAAGCATGTTTTTATACTCTTCAAATGTTTCTACCGGTGTTCCGTCAAGCCGTAAAGCGTTACTGTTCAGCTCTAACTTAAAACCATTACCCTCTAATACGTCGTCACATTTCGGTGCCGTCCTTGGTGTCTCTTTGACAGTATTACCGTTTTCAATATGTTCTTTGCCGTTCATTAAAGTAATTCCTTCGATATTAAAATCGAAATCATACTGAAACGGCAAACCGACTCTTGCAGACGGTAGCCGAAACGTTTTGATACGTTCCATAATTTTATCGAGTAGAAATTTTGACGACTTATCCTCATCCGTTTTTCGAAAGACAAGTCGAATATACGGACCCTGATTTGGTGTTTTTGATACAACATTTCCGGCGGGACCGTTTGTTGTCGATACATTAGGAGTGTTAGTTGACATTTGTTTCTTGGTGTTGTAGGGTGGATGTGGTTTTTGTCACGTCAACTCGCGGGGGAATTTGGGTCGTAACCATCTTTAATGAGACCGGTAGAACCTTTGACAGTTGTGTTAGTAACTATTTGGAAAAACTTCTCAAACCCTGCTTGGTCTGTCGTGTCCAATACTATCACTTCCCGGAGTTCTTTTACGTCTTCCCCGTTGTTTACAGTGAATTTCCGCAGAAAATCCACATTGGCTCCGGAACCGGCGGCGCAGGCACCAATACCAATCCAGTGGTGATTTAGGAACGTGTTGATAGCAAAGTGGAGGTCAGGATTACCGAGGTCAAACTTAGTGAGGTCGACACCTCCGTCCGGTTCTCCGTCCGTCATCAGAAAGACGAGTGGTCTGGCATCGCCTTGTTTCTTTTCCCTCACGGCACATTCCGTTACTTCCTGTAACGCTTCGGTGAGTGGTGTACCGCCGCTTGCTCGCAACGTTGGCGGATTAAACTCGTCTAACGGAGTCAGCGGAACGGATTGTTTGGCATCGTTGCCACCGAAAGTAATGATGCTAACCCACGCTATTTCGCTAGAGTTCGGGTTAGACATCAAAGCGGATTTGAGTGTCGTCAAACCATTCTCAACAGCTTGAATCGGGGAACCGCCCATTGAGCCGGAAACATCAAGGACTAAATAAACAGGAAATCTTTTTGCCATTTTAGTTGAAACTTTCTAATTAGACTTGTGTGGTTAGTTTTTTAGTAACTGCTTTGATTTCTTTTTGTGTCTCCGCAAAAACATCTTCACCATCTCCTCCGTTTGGGCAACCTCATCCGCTTGCGTCAAAGAATGATGCGCATAGAAAAAGGGAGCACACGTTTATAATGCGTCCCCAAGCGAGGCTTACCACGGCCCTACACACAGACGCGAAACGTGACTCCCTAA
>JAISQK010000313.1 GCA_031274255.1 Planctomycetaceae bacterium
CAATTGAATTCTGCATCAAGTCAGCATACCGGCGGAGTCAATGCTGCTTTGGCTGACGGAAGTGTTCAGTTTATTTCCGAAACAATTGATTGCGGAACATTGACATCAACAACAGTACCTGTCAGAGGAGGAATTTCTCCGTTTGGCGTTTGGGGAGCTTATGGTTCCATCAACGGCGGCGAGAGCAAAAGTTTTTAGTCGGCCAACGCAAGGGCGTTGGATTCCCAGATGGAGCTACCGCTCCGAGAGCCACGAACCCGCTCCCGTTGGTCGCTAGAGTCGGTGAGCGGAACAACGCTTCTAACGCAAGTGGTTAGAAAGATGATCCATTGGAAGCGAACCGAACGAAGTGAGCGTGAGCAAACCGCCCGCCGGGGCTTCCCGGCAGCACTTTATAATGTCCGCTGTTCTTCAAGACCGAGTTTTTTCATCTTCTTGTAAAGTGTCGTCCTGTTGATGCCGAGAGCGTCCGCGGTGGCGTTGCGATTCCAATTGTTCATTTCGAGAACCTCAAGAATGATCTGCTTTTCCGGATTCGTCAAGGCGTCTTTAAGAGTATTGCCTGTAAGACTGCCGACATCCACCGCGGGAAACCCTCCGGCAATATCTGACGGCAGATCCTCCACCGTCACAATGTCATGTTTTCCGAGCAGCACCGCCCGTTCGATGACATTTTGCAACTGCCGGACATTTCCCGGCCAACGGTAACACTGGAGCAGAGTCATCGCCGCCGGATCAATACCGTTCATTCTTTTATTCGCATCGCGGCAGACCGCCGTCATAAAATACTCCGCAAGAAGCGGAATGTCGGAAATCCGCTCCCGAAGAGGCGGAATTTCAATGTTAATCACGTTGATCCGGTAGTAAAGATCTTGCCGGAAACGTCCCTCGGCAACGGCTTTTTCCAGATTTTCGTTCGTCGCGAGAATGACACGGGAGTCCACATGAATCGTTTCCGCTCCGCCGACCATTTCAAAGGAAAGTTCCTGCAAAACCCGCAACAATTTCACTTGTAACCCCTGACTGGCGGTTCCGATTTCATCGAGGAAAATGGTACCGCCGTCGGCCTGTTGGAATTTTCCGATTTTCGTGCCGCTGGCTCCGGTGAACGAACCGGCCACATGTCCGAAAAGCTCGCTTTCCAAAAGCGTTTCCGGCACCGCCCCGCTCGCCACTTCGACAAAAGGCTTGTCCTTCCGGTCGCTCTGATGATGAATCGCACGGGCAATCATTGATTTTCCCGTGCCGCTCTCTCCGGTGACTAAAATCGTCGCACGGGTGTTCGCGACACTTTGGATAATGTCGTAAATTTTCTGCATCCGATGGTCGCGTCCGACAATATTCTCCAGTCCGAAACGTAAATCCAGTTGCTCCTTGAGCTGCTTGTTTTCCGAAATGACCTTGTGCTGCTTGAGCGCCCGTTCTATCGCAATCTCAAGTTCCGCGTCAATCAGCGGTTTGGTCAGAAAGTCGAACGCTCCGGCACGAATCGCAAAAACCGCCGACTCCACCGTGCCGTAACCGGTGATCAGAATCACCGCAATCCCCCTGTCCAACTCGTTGATGAACGGCAGCAGCGAGAAACCGTCTTCGTCTCCCAGCCGGATGTCAACAAGGGCAATGTCGTAACTCTTGGTCTGCAAAAGGTCTTTCGCTTGCCCGATATTCGCGGCAATGTCCACACTGTAAGAGCAACTTTTGAGCCATTCTGACATGGACTGGAGGACAAGCCGGTCGTCATCCACAAGAAGAATCGTCGCTTTGGTGCTGTTTTTGGCCATACTTCTCTCAAATCCCCAAATGACAAAATACGTAAATGCTGTAATTTATCTACATTATACGTTGTGTTCCGTCAACGGAATCAAGAAAATTTCCTCAAAATCATCACTCATCGGTATTCCGTACAATCCATACAGAACACAAAGCACAGTCAACCGGAGCGGTGGAAAGTAAAAAATTCCAATCGGCGGGAAGAGATTCTGTCAGACAAAGTAAGATGGAGAAAAATCAGGGAGTGTGATATTAATTCCTGCGTTTTTAGCTTTAATGTTACCTCCATAGTCGGCAAGCCGCACAAGAAGCAACATGCAACTGAGGAGAATCGCCACTAAAGAAATCGCCAAGCAAGTGTCGTAAAAGGACAACGGTACCGAGGATTTGGCGAAAATCAACGGAATGGTAACGACACCAGCGGCAAAAATATCAAAAAGAATCAAAAAAAGAATCGATTTCAGCGCATAAGTGAGGAATGCGTAAACATTAATCAGTGCAAAAACCGCCAGAAAGACCAGAGCAATGCACAAAGCGACTTTGTTGAACGGTCTTCCGGGAGTTTTTTCACGAGGAGTCCGCGGCTTTTTCTCTTTGGCGGGTTTGCTCTTTTTTTCCTTGACCGGTTTCTCTTTCTTCTTTTTTGCGTTGCCGGCGGGAGAGACCGGTTCTTCAGGAATCACTGTGACGGGAATGTCGGAACTTTCAGTCTCCTCTATTTCGATGCCCTCCACGGTGACATCAGATGCGGGAAACGGCAAATCCGCACTAAAATCAGAAAAATCCCCTGGTTCTGAGTTCTGTCCCGAAGCGGCAAAGCCGGCGGCGGCATTCAAGTCCAAATCAGGAAAGGAGGTATCCGCTGAATTCTTCTCGTCAGGGACACCGGATTCTCCTTCACCGAAAATGTCAAACTCGTTGAAGGTTTGATGATCGGATGCAGAATTTTCCTCAGACGGAAATTCGAAAAGATCGTCGAACAGGGAATCTTCAGGTGTCGGCACGAGTTAATCTCCTTGGTGTCTAGTATACGGAAGAGTCAAATTTTCCTGGAGAAGAATTCAATCTCATTGTCCATTTTAATTCATCGGCGAATGATTTTCCAGAGAATTTATAGAATTTTTTCCAAACCGTTTGCCGCCCGAACAGATCCAATGAAAAAAACGTTACATTTTTACTTGGAATTGGGAGAAGTCATTCCGTTCTGTAATGTTTATTGGAAGCGGGAAACGTCTCAACACTGTAAAATATCCATGAAAATGAAATTTGTACGAATAAAAATCACGGAATATTACAAAATTCAAAACTTCGTGTGTAACTTTTACAGTATTTATGAATTCATACTTTCAGACTCCCCTTGGGTGATATAATGAGCGTAATTGTTATACGAAGTTTAGTTGGTAGGTTTTTATTCTGGAAAATTTATACCGGAATCAAAAACAGGCGGTTGTACGGGACCGCGAAAACCGCCGCCTTGTTAGGTGGCTCCAGTCACCTATAATGTCAACCTTCTTATGAAAATGGAGTCGTCTGTTTATTATCATTGGTTATTATTGGATAAATGACTTTTGACAGTCTGAAAAGGTAGTACGATGTCTATCGAAGTTTTACCTTATTACCAAGCCATTCCCTCTCTTACGACAGTAGAGGATGCGGTGCTCGTGTCAATGGCTCAACATGGTGATTTTGAGGCGTTTGATGAAATTGACCGGCGATACCGCTCACGATTACACCATTTTCTCTTACGGCATACCCATTGTTTTCATAAAGCGGAAGACCTGACGCAGCAAACATTGCTCCGCGCCTTCGAGATGATTAATCAGTTACGGGCCGGGGAAAAAATTGCGGCGTGGCTTCTACGGATTGCGTTTTGCATTGTGGTGGATGAGGCGAGAAAAAGCAAACGAAAGCCGACAACGCCGCTCGCGGAGGATGTGCCGGGAGCGGATGCGGCTGTCGGTGAAAATCTCGTCAAGGAGGAGGAACGGACAGAAATCTGGACAATTGTCAAACATGTCCTCTCTGAGGATGAATTTTGGGCGGTTCAGCTTCGTTACGTGGAAAATTTCAATACGGATGAGATTGCCCGAGTGATGTCGCGTTCCAAGATTTCCGTTCGGGTGCTTCTTTTTCGGGCGAGAAACCGGCTTTTACCGTATTTGTCGAAAATTCGGGAGCTGTCCTGAAAATCGCAATCACACGGTAAAAATTGAGCCAGGAAGAGATTCTGTGTGCGGAAACCGAACGTCATGAAAATCGAAAGTCTGAAAATCGGCAATCTGACACTGGGTTTTCCGGTCATTCAGGCGGCGTTGAGCGGTTATTCCGATGTCTCGATGCGGCAAATTGCCCGAAAACACGGAGCGAACTTCACGCTTTGCGAAGTCATGCTTGATCAGTTCGTTCTAAATGTGGGGAAAGGGAAAAAGAGCCGTCTCTATCTTAATGCTCAGGAAGAGGAGCATCCTGTCGGGGCTCAGTTAATGGGGACCGAACCGGAAATGTTCGTTTCGGCGGCAAAGAAAATGGTCGAAACCGGTTTTGACCTGATTGATTTGAACTTTGCCTGTCCGGTGAAAAAGGTATTGGGGCGGGGACGCGGCGGTTTTTTTATGTCGAAGCCTGCGGAAGCCGTCGAAATTATTGACCGTGTCCGTTCCGCACTTCCTGATTCCGTGCCGCTCACAATGAAACTCCGTAAAGGCTTTGACGATTCCGCCGAAAGTGAGGATGCCTTTTTTGAGATTCTCGAAAAGGGTTTCCGTAAGGGAATCGCCGCGGTCACACTTCACGGACGCACTGTTCGACAAAAGTATCTCGGCGAAAGCGACTGGAATTTCGTGTCCCGTGTGAAAAAGCGGATTGGTAACAGAATTCTTCTCGGCAGTGGCGACCTCTTTTCTGCGGAAACGGTCCGGCAGCGGATGACGGAAACCGGTGTTGACGGTGTGGCGTTGGCTCGCGGAGCGATCGGTAATCCCTGGCTGTTCGGACAGATTCGGGCGTTACTTGAAGGAAAGCCGCTTCCTCCGCCTCCCGCACTTCACGAACAGCGAGAGACAATACAGCTTCATTATGATCTGTCGGAAGCGTTTTACGGTCCGGTTCGTGCGGCGGCGGAAATGCGGAAGTTTGGTGTGTATTATTCACGGCTGCATCCCGATCATGAGCTTGTCCGTGCGGATTTTGTGGCGTCGAAAACCCGTTCCCAGTGGCAGCTTGTCCTGGAAAAATGGTACCATGTTTAACCGTGAGTAGCGTGCGGTAGTCCCATCTGGGCTAACGTTTATACACAAGTTTATTGGCATGCCAACCCTCAAACCTATTGTGGAATCGAATCCATCCATCATGTAAGATCATTACGCCGGGAGGTCTTTGCGATGAATATCCTTTCCATCCTCCCATGCGAGCTATTAGCCATGTTGCCCATGCTAAATTTTCAACAGGGTGAGGATTTTTAAACGTTCCGTTTTCCCCTCAATTCGTTGTGCGAATGGAAGACAGTGTGACAAAAGAATCACGGAGATGCGCCGCAAGACCGCTGAACCCTGTCTGTGTTCTTTTGATGGCGGCTTCCACATCCTTGTCGATTCCGAGGATTTCGATAGCAACGGAGCCTGCTTTTAATGTCGGGGCCATTGATTTTCCGGTTGTGTGTCGTTTTTTATGACAACAGGACCATTAATACGGAGGGGAAAAAGGTCTTTTTCACTTGCCTGTTTTGTCGAAACGGATTATAATAGAGGTGAAAGGAAAAAAAGGTCAAATGATGAAAAACGATGATAAAAAATGGAAACGGGTGGAACGCTTCGCAAAGGATGTCGCGGACGGAAGAATCAACAAGCTGGTTGTTCATTCCATTCCGAGTCAGCCCCGTGATGAACCGGATGAGCCGGGCCGATACCAGGTTCGTACCGGTTGGCTCGGCGGTCATTATCTCCTGGATACCCGTTCCGCCGGTTATAAAATCTCTCAGTTCGCCCTTTGTCTGATTCTCCTTCCGGTCTGTCTTATCGGCCTTGTTTTTTTCGGGTCGCTCCTGTACGTCATCTTTTCTCATACTCCCGGGATTGCCGTGATCGGCGTCCTGATGGGAATCTTCGGCTTTGTCTGTCTGTACCGGCAGCGGTAGGCCGGGAGGCATTTTCTTTTCAGCGAAATTGGTGTAAAATAGGAAAACAGTGAGGGTATCGTAATATTCTCTTGTGAAACTCTTTCATCAAAGGAAGATGCTTCCGGCGGACAAGCGGTCCGCACGTTGCCCGCTCCGAGAGCCACGAACCCGCTCCCGTTGGTCGCTAGAATCGGTGAGCGGAATAACGTTACCACTGGAAGCCGAACGCGAAGCCGTGAGGCAAGTGCGGTGTAGCGTGGCACGTTGCCGGAAAAGAAAATAAGGAAAATATGGGCTTTTTTGATAAAATCAGGCAAGGTCTGGCGAAAACCGCCCGCCTTTTGAACACCGACATCCGAGACCTCTTCAAATCACGGGGACGACTCGTGGAAGAAACGTTTCTTGAAGAGCTTTTCGAGAAGTTGATCAAAACCGACATGGGGGTCAGTGCCGCGCAGGAAACGGTCGAGGAGGTGAAGACGCAGTTCCGCGGCCGCGTGGTGGAAATGGAGCAGATTCTTGATGTCATTAAGGCAAAGCTCAAATCGCTCATGGTTCAGCCGGAAGCTCCGATCCGGTTTTCCGCGACGCCGCCGACGGTGGTCATGGTTTGCGGGGTCAACGGCTGCGGCAAAACGACGACGATCGCCAAACTGACGTCCCAATTCCTTTCGGAAGGAAAGAAAGTTGTCCTGGGGGCCGCCGACACGTTCCGCGCCGCCGCGGTGGAACAGTTGACCGTCTGGGCGGAGCGGCTCGGAGCGGACATCGTGACCGGACCGCCGGGAAGCGATCCGGCCAGCGTCGCGCATAAAGCGGTTGAAAAAGCTCTTCAGAACAAGGTGGACATCTGCATTGTGGACACCGCCGGACGGCTTCAGACACAGCAAAATCTGATGCGGGAACTCGAAAAAATCCACCGCGTTCTCGGAAAGCTGATTCCCGAAGCTCCGCATGAGGTGGTCCTCGTGCTGGATGCGACGACCGGTCAGAACGGCATTTCGCAGGCCAAACATTTTACGGAAACCGTCAAATGCACAGGAATCGTTCTTTCCAAACTCGACGGCACCGCCAAGGGAGGCGTCGTGATCGCGATCCGGCGTCAGATCGGATTGCCGGTGAAATATGTCGGCGTGGGGGAATCGGCGGACGACCTGATCGTTTTCGAACCGGAACCGTTCGTTGACACGATGTTCGACTTTTGATTGTTTGACGTTTGATT
>JAISQK010000202.1 GCA_031274255.1 Planctomycetaceae bacterium
CCGCGTCCTCGTTTACTACGAACACGCTTCGCACCAAAGAAAGTACGATTTGTCAAGCTCAAACTCACCGGTTTCCAACGGACTTTCTTTCAAAGACTGCTGGAAAATCCGCTCACGGACTTCCCGAAAATACGAGTTCACCGTGTTCCGGTTCATCTCCGAAATTGATACCGTTGCCGTCGCGGTCAGGTCCTCGCAAAAGCAACGTAAAAACAGGTCAACTTTTCTAACTTCTAGACTTTTGTTGAGAATGATTTACGTTTTCTTGCGGAGACGTAGCAACCGATTCCGCCGCCAATCGCCCAGAACAAAATCGTGGCCGGTTCTGGAACTCCACCACCGCCGCCAATCAATCCTGTCACTTTGGCAATGTAGAGAAAATCCTGCGCTGCAATTCCATTACTTGTTGTCATATTCATGACAAAAACACTGTAATCACCAATTTGAGAATAATACTGATTGGCGTTATAATCCTGCGTCCAGTAACTCTGATCTTCCAAAGTCAACAAATAATTCAGGTAAGTGTTCGTGGACCAATTGACCCCAGTCTGCGTTCCTGTCAAAACACGGAAAGCTGTTTGCAATGTCGATGCGGCAGTACTGGACTGAGTATAAGGATAACCGGTCAATTCTCCGCTTGCGAAAAGTTTATAAAGAACGGCACCGCCGACCTTCAATGTTCCGACGGTACTTGTTCCATTTTTCACATAACTTTTACCGGTGGCTGCATCATAGTTCAAAACCGCGTATGCATTTGTCCCCGGAGTAGATGAACCACTTTCAAGACAAAACGAGTCAAAAGAATATTGCGAATTCCTTCCCGCTGTTCTTGTACCGGGATTTGTGCTATAACCACTGAGATCCACAATGGAAGAATAGCCGGAATTGTATTTGATTGTTGCCGGAGTCGCACTGGACACATCAACACGAATACCGGAACTATTCCACTGCTGAACAAACTCAGACGGAGTCAAATCAGCAAACGCGGACAAACTCCCCCCTAACAACATCGCTACTGCGACAAACGGAAAAACAATTTTCTTCATTGATTCTATACCCCTTTGCTGGATAAAATTTTTCTCTGTTTAGAAAACACAACATTCTCACAATTGAGATTCATTATAGCCATTCCATTGGTACAATCAACACCCAAATCCATTTTTCCATGAAAAAATTTCCGAAATAAAGTCATTTCGACAGATTTTATTCAAACATAATTCGATCTTTATCGATGACATGGTGTGTTTTAGAGGTGTTTAATTCCATTTTGTCTATAAATATCCATGGTTTTATCAAAAGAACATTCCCTGAAATCATGTCCAAAGACATTTTTCTGTGATGCTATTGTGGAGTTACTGCGTCCGGTATATACTTTTGTATCGGGTTTTGCGGGTTCTTTGCGGATTATCGCCTGTAAAAATGATGGAAAATGTAAGGAGATTTTTATGATGCGTCTGTTGTTTTGGGGAATTTTGACGGTCTCACTGTTCCCGGCTGTTCTTTCGGCCCAGGAATTTGTTGTTTTTGAAGGAGCCGCAGGACTTCCCTGTTCGGGGAAAAGCGTCGTGTTGATTGCCGGTGACGAAGAGTACCGCAGCGAGGAAATGCTCACTCAGATGGGACGCATTCTCGCCAAACATCACGGTTTCACCTGTACCGTACTTTATGCGGTCAATCGGGAGAATCAGGAAATCGACCCTCTGACGGTTGACAATATTCCTGGTTTGGATGCTCTGGACACGGCGGATCTTATGGTGATGTTTCTCCGTTTTCGCAATTTGCCTGACGATCAAATGGAGCACATTGTCAAGTATTTTGAATCGGGCAAACCTGTTTTGGGAATTCGGACGGCGACCCATGCGTTCAAGATTCCGGGAGACCGCAAGTGGGCCAGGTACAGTTTTAATTCCTCGCAGGATCAGTGGCAGGGCGGTTTCGGACGGCGGGTACTGGGAGAAACATGGATCAATCATCACGGAAATCACAAAGTGGAAGCGACCCGCGGCGTTATTGCTCCGGGACAGGAAAAGCATCCCATCGTGACCGGATGCAATGACATTTTCGGGCCGTCCGACGTTTATGAGGTTCGATTGCCGCTGCCGGAGGATTCGCTGCCGATCCTTTTGGGAATGGTTCTTCAAGGGATGAATCCGAAGGATCCGCCGGTGGAGAACGGGAAAAACAGTCCTCCAATGCCGATTCTCTGGACAAAATCCTATACGGTCGATCATGGAAAGCCGGGACGGGCTGTGACATCCACGATCGGTTCCGGTCTTGATTTCGAGTCGGCAGAGGTTCGGCGGCTTTTGATCAATTCCTGTTATTGGCTTCTCGACAAACAGGAGGAAATTTCCGCACACCGTTCCGTTGACCTTGTTGGTGAGTATCGGCCGCTCGGCTTTGGATTCGGTACATTTCGCAAAGGTTTCAAACCGGCGGATGTCATGGAGCATAAAACGCCGTATTAGGGACTTTTTGCCGTGACTGGTAAAAGGAATGTTTCCTGCTATACTGACTTTATGTAGACGTATATTTTGAGTTGGTTTCCGTTTCCTGGATTGAGAATTTCCATGCGGCCATTTATTCATGAAGATTTTTTGTTGAGTTCCCCGTCCGCTGTGCGGCTTTTTCACGAGTTCACCGAGTCCATGCCGATCGTGGATTACCACTGTCATTTGAATCCAAAGGAGATTGCCGAAAACCGCCGGTTTGAAAACCTCACACAAATCTGGCTTGCCGGCGACCATTACAAATGGCGGGCAATGCGTGCCGCCGGGGTCGAAGAGCGTTATATTACCGGGGATGCTGCGGACTGGGAAAAATTCGAGAAATGGGCGGCTGTTGTGCCGAAAACCTTGCGGAATCCGCTTTATCACTGGACGCATCTGGAGTTGAACCGTCCTTTTGGAATCCATGACCGCCTGTTGAATCCTGACACCGCTCGTGAGATTTGGGAAAAATGCAACGAAAAACTTGCTCAGGAGAACTTTACCGCTCGCGGCATCATGCAGCAGATGAATGTCAGGCTGGTTTGCACGACCGACGACCCGGCGGATTCGCTGGAATTTCACGCGGCCATTGCTGCGGATTCATCGTTTGGAGTCCGTGTTTTGCCGACATTCCGCCCCGACCGTGTCATGCTGACGGCGGACGTTGTCCGGTGGAATCAGTCTGTTGATTTGCTTGCGGCGGTGTCGGACACGGAAATTTCCGACTATTCCTCGCTTCTGACTGCTTTGAAAAAACGGCATGACTTTTTTGCTTCGCACGGCTGTCTTCTTTCCGACCACGGGTTCGGACTGTTTTCGTTTGATTGCGGCACGGAATCGGACGCGGCGGAAGCATTCAGGAAGCTCCGAAGCGGTCAGGAAATTTCGCCTGAAAAAACACTCAAATTTCAATCTGCGTTGCTTGTGGAGATGGCGGTTTGGGATCATGAGAAAAACTGGACGCAACAGCTTCACATCGGGGCATTGCGCAACAATAATCGGCGTGCGTTCCAAAAGCTCGGGCCCGACACCGGCTTCGACTCCATGATAGACGGAGCGTTTGCTCTGCCGCTGTCACGATTTTTGGACACGCTTGATCAAAAAGAGCGGCTGCCTCGGACCATTTTGTACAATTTGAACCCCAACGCCAACGATATGCTTGCAACGATGGCGGGAAACTTTCAGGACGGTAAGACGCCCGGCAAAATCCAGTTCGGCAGCGGCTGGTGGTTCCTCGATCAGAAAAACGGCATGGAACAGCAGATTGAGTCTCTTTCCAATCAGGGACTCCTCAGTCTGTTCATCGGGATGCTCACGGACAGCCGTTCCTTTTTGTCTTACACGCGGCATGAGTATTTTCGACGTATTTTGTGTAATTTACTGGGCCGCGAGATGGATCAGGGACTTCTTCCCAACGAAATCGGTCTGGTCGGCGCAATGGTACAGGATATTTGTCTGAATAACGCGGTGCAGTATTTGGGATTGTCAAAGTAAATCAGATTACAGCCACCTATTTCAAGGATTTTCATGGCAGATTCCGGACGATCATGACAGACATTATCAGTTCCACAAAAATTCCCGGTGCGAAAATGCTTTACCGTACGGCATTTGCAGCGGCGTTGATTTCAGGATGTTTTTCATTGATTTTCCTGGCGGCACTCCTCTGGAGTTATTTTTCTCCTTATACTTCTCTCGTATCCGATGACCCTGCCGCGACCCTTTCGGTGGATTCGCCGGGGGCGCCGCCGTTTCTCGTACTGCCGACCGATCAGAAACAGTTCAACGACCTGAAAAATAAATCGCGGGAAGATATTGCTAACGAACAACTCAAAACCGAGATTCGCGAGCTTGACCGGAAATTACGGTACGAATATTTTTTGAAACACAAACAGAACCGTACCGCGGCTCTGTTCTTCCTCATAAGTTCAGTGATTCTCGTGATTTCAGGAAAAATCGCCGTGACACTTCGGAGGAAGATTCCTGATCCTGCGGAAGAAAACGGTGCGTGTCAGACTCACTTGACGGCCAATCAACAGGTGACTTACGCGCTTCTGGGACTCGGATTGATCGCCTGTTTTGCCGGCGGAATCGTTTTCGGGCTGAAACTTTCCGGGGAGTCGAAAATCGCGGAATTTCTCCTCGCCAATCCTCCTGTTTTGCTTGATTTTCCACAAGAAGTCTCAGAAAACAGTGTCTCTGACAACACTTCCGTGGTTTCGGTCACTCCAACTCCAGCCGCCAATATCGATATTGACCCAACAGAAAATCGCGACGCCTTTCTGGCAATGTTTGACAAACAGTGGCCCGGTTTTCGCGGTCCGGACGGTTCCGGTGTTTCCCGTTACGATAATATTCCAACCGAATGGGATGCGACTTCCGGCGAAGGGATCAAGTGGAAAACCGAAGTGCCGCTTCAGGGAAACAGTTCGCCTGTTTTGTGGGAAAATCATGTTTTTCTCACCGGCGCCGACGAAAACCAGAGAAAAGTGTACTGTTTTAACACGGAATCAGGGAAACTTGTATGGGATGCGGAAATTCCGGCAACGCAGGCGGGAAACGAAAAAACTCCCGAAGTGAACGAAGAGACCGGTTACGCTTCTCCGACTGCAATAACGGATGGGGTAAGGGTTTATGTTATTTTCGCCAATGGCGATGTTACGGCGGTGGATTACTCCGGAAAAATTGTGTGGAACAAAGGGCTTGGTGTTCCTGAAAGTACGTATGGTTATGCGGCATCATTGGCTCTCTGGTTTGACCGTGTGATCGTACAATATGATGTCGGTGACGGCAAAGACGGAAAATCACGGCTTTTGGCTCTGAAGAATACGACCGGCGATGTTCTTTGGGAAGTACCGCGGACGGTTCGCTGTGCCTGGCCGTCGCCGATTGTGCGGAAAATCGGTGAATCGTGGCAGATTCTCACCTGTGCCGAGCCGTTTGCGATTGCCTACAATCCGGAAGACGGCAAGGAAATCTGGCGGTGCAAGTGCCTTACCGGCGATGTCGGGCCGTCTCCAACGTCTTATGAGAACACCGTTTACGTTGTCAATGAATATCCGCAGTTTTCTGCCATTGATGCCGCACAAACCAATGAACTCAAAGTTCTCTGGTCGGCGACGGATAATTTGCCGGACGCGGTAAGTCCGCTGGCAACGGAAAATTTTGTTTACACACTGGCGTCCTACGGTTTTTTGACAGCGTACAGCGTTGAAAATCAAAGTATGGCTTGGGAACTGGAAGTTGGTGACGGGGCGTCATTTTATTCGTCACCCTCGCTGGCAGGTGGAAAAATTTATTGTTTCGATTACAGTGACGATAATATGAACGGTTATGTCATTGCCCCGAAAGAGACCGAAGGTGTCATCCTTGCCGCCAATCCGATGGGAGAACCGGTCGTCACCAGTCCAGCTTTTGCAGATGGAAGAATCTACATAAGAGGAAAAAAACACCTGTTTTGTATTGAGTCGAAATAAGTAACGTAATATAAATAAGTTGAGATAAAGAATCCGTTAAACCCCGTATCATGAGGAATCCATGAAAAAGTACGTTTGTACCCTTTGCGATTATGTTTACGACCCTGCCGTCGGCGATCCGGACCACGGCATCACCCCGGGGACCGCTTTTGAAGATATTCCGGAGGCCTGGAGTTGTCCTGTTTGCGGCGTCGATAAGAGTAACTTCGAGCCGGTTGATTCGTTGCCGGTATAATAAATTCCGTACAGTTAAAATTTTCGTCATTGTTTTTTGTCCGGTAAAACTGTCCTTACAGCGGTTTTGCCGAAGGTTTGTTATTGTACCGATTGAAACCGCTGCTTTTTGGACTTATGCCGGTCCTGTCGTGTGCCGTTTTTCCTAGACTTTTCCCATCCCCTCTGCCGATAAAGGAGAGGTATATTGACTCTTTTTCCTCGCAAAAATGATTAAAATACAAAAAATAAGCCGTTTACAGAGGAGAAATTGTTGAAAAATGACAAAAATAATGAGGATTTTTTACACCCCGGTCCATCACTTTTTCGGTGCTCTTTTAAATGCTATGAATCAGTAAGGTATTTTGGGTAGAGTTTGAAAATTGGCAGGTTTTTGCCGTTTCTGTTGATTGCTCACAGTGATTTCAGCGGAAAAATATCTGTTTTCAAACGATTCCGGCAGAAAAACCTGTTGAATCGTTGCGTAACGGTTGTCAACTGGAAGAGTACCTACTCCATTAGATTTGAGTTTATGTCCATAGAACAACAACACACTTATTCGTTTGACGGTACATTTGTCGTGCCGCAACGGATTTTAGAACAATCCGGTATGTTCGACCGTCCTCCTGCTTTGCGTTTCACGTTTTCACTTCCCTATGGGGCGATTCTCAGGGAAGATGGCGTCCAGTTTGTCATCATCAGCCGTTCCGCAACATCAATGCGGCTCCTTCTCTATGACCGGCTCCGTGATCAGAACCCTGTGGAAATCATTGAGTTTGATCGTGAGGAAAACCGCTGGGGGGATGTCTGGAGTGTTTTTGTGCCGGGAATCGGTGCCGGTCAGCTCTATCACTTTCAGGCGGATGGACCGTTCAATCCGGACCACGGACAGCGATTCGACGGAAGAGCAAGATTGATCGACCCTTACGCCAAAGCACTCGCCGGAGATTTTCTGCCGCCTGCGGAGGGGGTGATTTGTCCGCCGAAGTGTGTTGTGGTTGATGACGATGCTTTCGACTGGAAGGATGACCGTCACATCAAACGCGATCTTTCCGAGTCGATCATCTACGAACTGCACGTGAAGGGATTCACCAACTCCAAAAACAGCGGAGTGAAACATCCGGGGACTTACCTCGGACTGATCGAAAAAATCCCGTATCTTCAGTCGCTTGGGATCACGGCGGTGGAGCTGATGCCGATTCACGAGTTCCCGATCCTCGACATCTACGGCGAAAAACATCCGAATCACAATTACTGGGGTTACGACACGATGGCGTTTTTTTCGCCGCACCGCGGTTACGCCTCCAGTCTGGAGCCGGGTGCCCAAGTCTGGGAGTTCAAGGAAATGGTGCGGGCACTCCATCAGGCCGGAATTGAGGTCATTCTTGATGTCGTGTTCAACCATACCTGTGAGGGAAACGAACACGGGCCGACGCTCAGCTTCAAAGGGCTTGAAAATCGCGTCTATTACATGCTCGAACAGGGGAAATACTACAAGAATTACTCCGGCTGCGGCAATACGGTCAATGGAAATCATCCGATTGTGCGGGAGATGATTTTCAATTGTCTCCGTTATTGGGTACACAATTTTCATATTGACGGTTTCCGGTTCGACTTGGCGTCGATATTGAGCCGGAATCAAAACGGACAGATTGTCGCCAATCCTCCGCTGATTGAACAGATTCAGGAAGATCCGCTTCTGGCCGACACGAAAATGATCGCGGAAGCCTGGGATGCGGCGGGCGCCTATCAGGTGGGGTCGTTCGGGAATCGCCGCTGGGCGGAATGGAACGGAAAATTCCGTGACGACATTCGCAAATACTGGCGGTGTGACCCGTTTATGACCGGAGCCGCCGCCACCCGGATTGCAGGTTCAAGCGATTTATACCAGCACAACAACCGTTCCCCGTTTTGCAGCATCAACTTCATCACCTCGCACGACGGCTTCACACTTAACGACCTTGTCAGCTACAATTACAAGCACAATGAAGCAAATGGCGAAGACAATCGCGACGGTGACAACAACAATTACAGTTGTAATTACGGTGTGGAAGGCCCGACATGGCGCAAGGAGGTTGAAGCGGTGCGTATCCGGCAAATCAAAAACATGCTGGCGACGCTGTTTTTGAGTCAGGGAGTTCCGATGATCGTGGCGGGCGACGAATGTCGCCGGACGCAGCGGGGCAACAATAACGCTTATTGTCAGGACAATCCCACGTCATGGTTCGACTGGAAACTGGTTCGGAAAAATGAAGACCTTCTCCGTTTCTTCCGGCATCTGGCTCTTTTTCGGCGCAAGGAACCGACCGTGCGTCAAAAGGATTTCCTGCTCGGGGCTCCCAGTGCGGCGCCGGGAGGACTTCCTGACATCAGTTGGTATGGGCCGGAAGGGGGCGGTGTCAATTGGGGAAACGGTATGGAACGCGGTTTGACCTGTCTTCTTGCGGCGGTTCCCCGAACGCAGAACACGGATCCGGTCTATCACCATGTGCTGATCATGTGTCACGGCGGCAACGAGTCGCGGCAATTCGCTTTCCCTGATATTTGCAGACAACTTTCCTGGCGGCTTTTTCTCGATACGAATGCCTCGCCGCCGGGTGACATTTTCCCGAATTACGACGGCCCTGTCCCGAATCTTGCGAGACCAACGGTGCTCCAGGCTCATTCCATGAAAGTCTATCTCGCGGCAACTGTCCCCGGTTCAACCTAAACAATCCGCAGATTGTCGGTTTAAACTTTGATACTCGACTCATATGTGCAAGACATCCCTGTTTTACAGCAGGAAGTTTGCCGCTTGACAAAAAGAGTCGGACATTTGTATGGTTAAAATATCAAATGTCACGACAACCAATATAAACTAGGAAACGTAAGAAAATAACTTTGACACTTCATCAAGCATAACCTCTCCAATTTTGGTGATTATTGCGATCGACTGTCAACTTTAATTATCTACACTTCCTAAGTCATCCATGGGATTTATGACAGTCAATCAGTTACCGCCGAGAATCCAGTGAATCATTTTGAGGATTTTAATCTTTCCCTCGTCGGCAACCTGGGCAACCGTCTTGGAGTTTTCCTTGACAAAAGCCTGGTCAAGAAGACAACTTTCCTCAAAAAACGCTTTCATACGGCCAAGAGCTATTTTTTCTAAAATATTGTCCGGTTTTCCAACGTTTTCCGCTTTAACCTGTTCCTTGGAAATTTCCATTTCCTTCGCCACAACCGCGGGATCCAAATCCTGCTGACGGATCACCTTGGGACGCATGGACGCCACATGCATACAAATGTCACGTGCAAGGTCTGTATTGTCCCCCTCAATCTCAAGGAGAACACCGATTTCGCCATTGTGATGAATATAAGTTCCACATTTGCTTGTGGTTCGGTAAAGACGGCTGATTTTGAACACTTCGCGGATTTTATTCACCAGGTCATCATATTCCACCTGGAGTGCATTCGGTTGACCGGCGATTTTCTGAGAAAGAAGTTCCTCCGCCGTCGATGCCCCCGGACCGCAAGCCAATTGTGCGGCAAGATTCGCTATCAATCGGGCAAATTCATCCGTACTGGCGACCGGAGCACTTTCACAAAGAAGCTCGACCATCGCGGTAACACCGGTTTTCGGGTCGGTATGAATCGCGATTCTTCCCGCTTCGGTTTCGCGGCCGCCTCGATTCTCCATCGTCTTTTTGCCGGACTTGCGGAGAAGCTCCACAGCGAGTTCCTCGTCACCATTGGCCTCAACCAAAGCCTTTTTGCATTCCATCATAGGAAGACCTGTCCGCTCACGAAACGCCTTCACCGCAGCCGCTGTAATTTCCGCCATTGATCAACTTCCTCTTTGTTTTGTCTATTCGTTTTATCTATTCTGTGTATTTTTATATGATTTTACTCTTTGGAGACGATATCGTGTTCAATTCCCGCTTCCGTACGGCCTTCATTGACCGCGTCGGCGAGGAGTGAAATAATCAGCTCAATACTGCGGATTCCGTCGTCATTACCGGGAATCGGGAGATCGACATCATCGGGATTACTGTCGGTATCAATCAGTGCGATGGTAGTGATTCCGAGTTTTCTCGCTTCAAGCACGGCATTTTTCTCTTTTTTCGGATCGACAATCACCATACAATCGGGAAACCGATCCATCGTGCGGATACCGTTTAGATTACTGAACATCTTTTTATGTTCACGAAGAAGTGACGCCTGCATTTTTTTGGAATAAATCGACAACCCTTCGCCGTTGATGATTTCTTCAAGTTCCTGGAGACGGGAAAGGCGACTGCGGATGGTGCGGAAATTGGTCAATGTTCCACCGAGCCAGCGTTCCGCCACGTAAGGCATACCGCACTTAACCGATTGCTGCTCAATGGTTTCTGACGCCTGACGTTTTGTCCCGACAAACAAAATCATTCCACCGGCGGCAGCGACCTGCTTGAGATATTTCCTCGCACGGAGGATTCCACGGACGGTCTCGCGGACATCAATAATATGAATCAACTTGCGGCGGCCATAGACATAAGGCCGCATTTTAGGATTCCAATGACTCGCCTGATGCCCGAAATGGACACCTGCATCAATAAGGTCCTGCACAGAAATCTTCGACATAACAACACCTTTCTTTCATTCTCCGCGACACACCGGTTCTCCGCAACTCCCTGTTTACCGGGAATAAGGACATCTGACGTTGGAAAAATGAGGGGAAATCGACCTGAGAAACAACAACTGCCGCCGGGCCGGAAAACGAACGACACCGTACACTAAAATAAAGTCTCCTCAGTATAGAGAATCCGCGTTTTTTGTCAAGCGGCAAAGGATTTTAAAAAGAAATCAATACAAAAACAGCCGCAGTTTGATAGTGATAAACACGGTGAGCAGGTTCAGGAGAAACAGGCTGACCGTGTTAAATCCGCGGCAAAGATGAAATCTAATGAATTTCGTTCAGTATAAAACTTTTATTTTTCCTTATTCAACAGTGACTTACGGCGGCTTCGGAGCAAAAACACGGTACAGCCGAGTCCCCAAAGGCAGAAGGTCGCAGGTTCCGGTGTTGAGAAATTATGATTCCTTTCGCTCAAGTACAAAAAATTCTGAGCGTTTGCTCCTGTCGAAGCCTCCTGATTGTTCATCACAAGAACAATATAGTCGCTGTTATCTTGAGTCGGATCATAAATTTCGAGCCATCCCGCGGTATTACTGTCCATTCCCATCAATTGATTCAGATACCGGTTATTGGTCCAATCGGCGACGGTAAGAGGCGTCAAACTGTTGATACCGATTTGGCCTTGCAACTTCCAAAACGCTTCCTGAAGTTCCGCCGCATCATTGGCGTGAGAACCGGAATAGTTATAGTCCAACAGTTTGCCGCTTGCGAAAAGCTGATACAGCATTGCGGTTCCTTTACTGATAACCGTACCTCCCCTACCTTGCGAGGAACTGTAATAATTACCGGAACTGCCGGAAAGATTCAAGGTTCCGGTGTACGCCGTCCCTGCAGAAATATCTTCCTGACTCTGAATACAAAATGTTTGGAAACTGTTTGCAGAAGAAACCAACGGTGAATAACCTCGAAGACTTGGGCTCTCCCCGGTCAAATGGACTCGAATTTCTCCCTGATAGCGACCTCCCGAGCCAAGCGAGGTGAAATCACTCTTGAACTCAACGGTAAACACGGCACCATCACCTCCGTTGAGCGAATTGAAATCGTTTCGTACCTGATTCACTGTATTGAAATCCGCCAGTACGATGGACGAAGTCAACATCATTGCCACAAAAGTGAGGAAAGTTAAATTTTTTTGCATAATGGACAACCTTTCTGTTGTTTTATTAAGTTTTTTTGTAATCCATTGACGCGTGAAGCGAACAATAAACCGAACGGTTTCGCGTAAAGAGAAAAAAGAATGCCAAAACTTTATTCTTTTCAGATTTTAAGGAAATTTTGTACGGACAGAGGCAATATTTTCAATCTTTCCTGAAAATAATGGAATATCAGAAGAGGAATAGGCTTTAAGCCGATGAGCTTTCTGATGTTGCCGAAAATAACAGTTCCGGTGTTCCAAAGTCAACAAATTCGTTTCCCGCCGTTAAGCGAAAGGATTTCCCCGTTAAGATAAGCGGCATCGTCCGAAACAAGAAACCTGACGAACTTAGCAACATCTTCCGGAGTTCCCCAACGTCCTGAAAGCGACTCCGCTGCGCAGTTTTCTTTGATTTTTTCAGCCGCCTGACTCCCCCACCTTGTGCTGATCCAACCCGGTGCGACGCAGATCACACGAATATTCGGAGCGTAACTTTTGGCCAGCGACCGGACCAGTCCGTGAATTGCACCTTTGGCCATCGCGTAAAGTTGAGCGGTATCCCCTTCCATGCCGTGCAGCACACCGTCCCAGCCGAAAAGAATGACGACGCCGTTGCGTCGGGCAAGCCGGTTTTTCTCCGCAAAAAAGCGTGCCGTCTCGGCCGCACCCACCGCATCAACCTGCATGAGAGATTCCAGTCGCTGTGTGAATGTTTTGGCCTTCATCTTGGGGGTCATCAAATCCACTCCTGCCGCCAACACCGCAATGTCGATGTTTCCCATCAAATTGAAAGATTCCTGAACAAAAAAATGACGCTCTTTTTCGTTGGAAAAATCCGCCGTAATCTGTTTTACCGTGATTTTGTCGCCGACGATTCCGCTGAGAGAGAATTTTTGAGTCAGTTCGTCCAATGTTTCGCGGTGAGCATTTCCGTGAAGGAGGAGATGAACCCCGGATTCCGCCAGAATGGCCGCAACCGCCTGACCGATTCCGCCGGTTGCGCCGGTAATCAAAGCGGTCTTTCCTCGAAGTGTTTCAGAGATTGACATGATTTTTCCGTTGAGCAACTCCTATTTCCTTAATGGGAATAACTTGACACGTCAAGTATAGATCGGCTTTTTCAGGAAACAACCGCAAGTCTGCGTTTTTCCATGAAATCTGACGGCGTAGGCTTCAAACTTGTCGGAATCGTGGTAAGATATGCGGTTTTGTACCCGTAATCGGCATCAGGAATGCGATGTTTTGGTGACGCTCTCAAGCAGATAAAGGAAACTATGGCAACAAATTATTTTGAAGACGAAGTTCGGGAAGACCAGCCGACGGAAAACATGCGGCCGTTTACGATCAATGTGTCGGATCGGGTGAAGCGGTTGCCTCCGTATCTGTTCGCGGAAATCAACAACCTCAAGTATCAGAAGCGGCGTGCCGGAGATGATGTCATTGACCTCGGGATGGGAAGCCCGACTGATCCGCCGCAAAAGGCCGTTATTGACAAGCTCATTGAAGTGGCCGGCGACGAAAAATTGCACGGATACAGTCACGCACGGGGAATGCTCAAGTTGCGTCGGGAAGTTTGTCTGCGATACCAGCGGAAGTTCGGCGTCACGCTTGATCCGGAAACGCAGGCGGTTGTTTGTCTCGGCTCGAAGGAGGGATTCAGCCACATGTGTCTTGCGCTTCTGGGACACGGCGACACGGCGATTGTTCCGGCGCCGTCCTATCCGGCTCACATGTATGCTGTCGCCATCACCGGCGCCAACGAGCTGATCCTTGATGTGACCAATCCGGAGAAACTTCTCTCCAATGTCGCAATGACATGTGAGTATCTTTATCCGAAACCGAAACTTCTCGTCCTCAACTACCCGCATAATCCGACCGCCACCACCGTTGACCCGGAATTTTATGTTGATGTCGTGCGGCTGGCGAAGAAATACGGATTCATGGTCATCAGCGACACGGCCTATGCGGACATTTGTTTTGACGGGTATCAGTCGCCGAGTTTCCTTGCGGCGCCGGGAGCGTTTGATGTCGGAGTGGAACTGACGACGATGAGTAAAGGGTTCAACATGGCCGGATGGCGTGTCGGTTACTGCTGCGGGAATGCGGAGATGATTCGGGCACTTGCTACGATCAAGAGTTACTACGATTACGGCACCTTTGCACCGATTCAGATTTCCGCGATCATTGCACTTCGGGACACGCAAGCGGCGGTCGAGGCTCAGGCGAAAGTTTACGAGAAACGCCGTAATGTGCTTTGTGACGGACTGCGGCGGCTCGGTTGGGAGGTCAAGGTTCCGAAAGCGACGATGTTTATCTGGCAGAAAATTCCGGAACCGTGGGCTGTTACGGGGTCCTTCGACTTCGCCATGAAGCTGTTGCGTGAAGCGGATGTCGTGGTCAGTCCCGGTATTGCGTTCGGAGCTGCCGGAGAGGGGTATCTGCGGATGGCCATTGTCGAAAAGGAAGACCGTATCCGTCAGGCCATTCGTCAGATCGGACGCTGTCTCGGAAAGGTAACGCAGTAAAGGCAACGTGACATTGCATCCGGTAGCCTTCGGGTAGAAAATGTTTTCCGCAGAACAGTGAAATATTATTCAGGGAATTTTGCCGTTTCCGCACATTGTGAAGATTTTCTAACTGGCGGCGAACCGCCAACGTGGCACGTTGCACCGCAGTCGCGAGCCGCGACGGGGCAACATGCTGTTGCATCGCAGCCGCCTCCCAGCTGCGCGGTCGGCTTTCATTGGATCATCTTTCCCAACTACTTTCCTTTTGTTCCGCCTGTTGATACCAGTGAGCAACGCGAACGGGTTATTGAAGCCGAAGGCAACTGCGATGGAACGGCACGTTCCCGTTGCTATTCATCCTGATCGGGGAAACGGCGGCCGCCTTCCGGTCGCGGGGTCGGTTTGGCTTCGCGGGGGGCGTCGCCGAGGTCCTTCGGAACCCCCATCCCGGGCTAAACTTGCCCCATAAATTTCCCACTTTTCCGAAAACTATGCTATAATGAGCGAATGCTTGGGAGGGCAATATGTCAGGAGGGGAAAGTTTCAATATGGCGGAAGAATTTGCGGGGATAGATTTCAACGAGGCGAGGCTGGAAAAGCGGTTTGTGCGGAC
>JAISQK010000282.1 GCA_031274255.1 Planctomycetaceae bacterium
GTAATTCACCCCGGTCGTGTCCTGTACCGCAAGAATAACCGGATCGCCGGCCATCCGTTTGATGGTCCCTTCGCGGTGCTTCCTGGTTATCTCTTTCCGGTCAAACTTTTCGTTTCCCAGCAGGTTATAGATAGCTTTGGCTTCAGCGAGGTTTTCCTCGCTTGTCCATATCGAATTGCCCGGCTGCCTGGACAGCGTTTCCATCGTCCGCACAAACCGCTTTTCCAGCCTCGCCTCGTTGAAATCCACATTGGCGAATTCTTCCGCCATATTGAAACTTTCCCCTCCAGACATATCGCCCTCCCAAGCAGTTGTTCATTATATCATAGTGTTTAAGAAAAATGAAAAATTTATGGGTCAAGTTTAGCCCATGCCGGATTGGTGAGCGGATTCCATTTTGAAATCTGTGCTAAAACATGGGAATTTGGCACAAACAGGACGGCAATGGAAATCCGCGTTCGTTTCCGTTTCCTGGAGTCCCCTTGTGATAATGAGCGATTTCTTTTAGAATATGAAGTGTTATTGACTCAAACTCAACACTTCCAGCCAGTTCCCTCCCATCCGTTCCGGTCCAAATCAGGAAACCTATGTCACGTTCAATTAAAGACTTACGTAATATCGGCATCATCGCCCACATCGACGCGGGAAAAACCACCGTGACGGAACGGATGCTTTATTACTCCGATTTTGTCCATAAAGTCGGCATGGTTGACCAGGGAACCACCGTGACCGACTACGACCCCGAAGAACAGGAACGCGGAATCACCATTCAGGCGGCGTGCGTCTCGTTCCAGTGGAAGGGACACGGCATCAACCTGATCGACACACCGGGGCATGTCGATTTCACGGCGGAAGTCGAGCGGAGTCTCCGTGTCCTTGACGGCGGTGTCGTGGTGTTCAGTGCCCGTGAAGGGGTGGAAGCTCAGAGCGAGAAAGTTTGGCGGCAGGCAGACAAATACCACATCCCGAGAATCGCGTTCATTAATAAAATGGACCGCGAGGGAGCGGATTTTTACGCCACTGTCGATGAAATCCGGTCGCGGCTGCACGCCAATCCGATTGTCGTGTCGCTGCCGATCGGGAGCGGTCCGCCGCATTTTCGCGACGCTTTTCGTGGAACCATTGATCTTGTCACGATGAAAATGCTGACTTTTGAGGTGAAATCCCAGGGGTCGGTCATGGCGGAACAGACGATTCCTGAAGAATTTCGCGAAGAATGCGAGCTGTGGCGGTCCAAACTTTTGGACGACATTTCTCTTTACAGTGATGAACTGACGGAATTGCTTCTTTCCGGCGAAGAGGTTTCCGCCGAAATGATCCGCGGCGTCTTGCGGCAGGCGACGATTTCCGACATGGCCGTACCGGTGTTTTGCGGCTCGGCACTCGACGGCATCGGTGTCCAGCCGGTTCTTGACGCCGTAGGGCACTATCTTCCGTCGCCGCTGGATGTTCCGCCCGTGGAAGGAATCGACCCCACGCGGCCGGATGATCCGAAACTTTCGCGGAAGCCTGACCCGGAGGAACCGTTTTGTGCGTTATTGTTTAAAATTCAAGCGGATAAACATGGCGACCTTCACTATCTGCGGATTTATTCCGGCACACTCAAGGCGAACAGCCGGGTGCTCAATCCGCGTGAAGACAAAAAGGAAAACATGCCGCAGTTATGGCGGATTCAGGCGAACCGCCGCGAGCAGATTCCTTCCGTGTCGGCGGGGGACATTGTCGGCGTGATCGGACTGCGGTTCAGTATTACCGGGGATACGCTTTGTGATGTCAAATCTCCGATTCTGCTGGAGACGATTACGTTCCCGGAGACCGTGATTTCCATGGCGATTGAAGCGGAAAGCGCCGACGAGTACAAGAAACTCAAGTCCGTGCTTGAAATGATGAAACGTCAGGACCCGACTTTCCGTGCCGTCGAAAACGAAGAAACCGGTCAGACACTTATCAGCGGCATGGGCGAGCTTCATCTGGAGGTGATCAAACATAAGATTCTTCGGGAGTACAAGGTCAATGTCCGTGTGCACAATCCGCGAGTGAGTTATCGCGAGTCGATTCAGAAAGCGGTGGAAATCACCGGAAGCTGTCACCGGACGCTGGGCGGGAAAAAACTCTTTGCGGAAGTCGTCATGAAGTTTGAGCCGATGGACAGCGAGAATCAGGCGGTGGAAATTGTCAACATGTGTGAAGAGGAACTCTTTTTGTCGCAGTACAAACAGGCGGTCATGGAAGCGGTCCGTGAAGAGAGTCTCGGCGGCGGAAGTCTTGGTTTTCCGTTGATTAACATCCGTATCACGCTCCAAGGAGTCCGTCTCAATGAAAGTGAAACGGATGAAACGGCGTTTCGGATCGCCGTCGCGGACGCGTTTCGTTCCGCTCTGGAAACCGCCGGAGTGACACTGATGGAACCGATCATGAAGCTGGAAGTCTTGACACCGGAGGAATATCTTGGCGATATTGTCGGCGATCTTCAGCAGCGTCGGGCGGTCATCACGCAAACCGTTCAGCGCGGCAGCCTGAAAGTTGTCGAGGCCGAGGCTCCTCTGGCAAATCTCTTCGGATATTCCACGGCGATGCGGGGTCTGAGTCAGGGAAGAGCGGAAAATTCGATGGAGCCGCTCACATACGGCCCTGCTCCGCCGGAAGTTCTCAAAAGTTTCATGCTTGGTTAGACGGGAAAAGATTTCGGCAAAGACGCAGGAAAACAAAGCCGTCAAGACCGCAGGACGGCGGTTGCCGTCCGTCTCACAGAAGTCTGCCGTAAAATCATGAGAGGATACGGTATGTTCCCTGACTGCAGGACAGGGGAGAAATTTCAAAAGGAGGTTACCATGCGGATTATCGGACTTGGAACAGGGGCCTTTGCCGTTCCGTCGCTGAAGCGGCTGATGACATCGCGGCACGAAATAACGGCGGTTATTACGATGCCGCAACGGGAAATTCATCACAAAAAAAGTGCCGCGGCCCCGGTTCGCGAGTGGGCCGGATTGCATGAGCTGTTGGTTCTTGAACCGGAAGACATCAACGATCCTGCGTTTTTAACGCACTTGAACGGTTTGGCGGCGGATCTTCTTTTTGTCTGTGATTACGGAAAAATCCTTGCGAAAAGCGTGATTGGTGCCGCAAAATTCGGAGGAATCAATCTTCACGGGTCACTGTTGCCGAAATACCGCGGTGCCGCTCCCATCAATCATGCTCTGCTTAATGGTGAGCCGGTGGTCGGAGTCAGTGTGATTCACATCACCCCGGAACTGGACGCCGGTCCGATTGTCGCACAAAGTCCTCCTCTTGCGGTCCGGGAAACAGACACGGCGGTGGAAATTGAGGCCAAACTGGCGGAAATCGGTGCCGGTCTTGTGTTGGAAGTGGCGGATTCCCTGGAACACGGGACGCTCAAACCGGTGGAACAGCCGGAACAGCTTGTGAGCAAGGCCCCCAAGCTCAAAAAAAGTGACGGTCTTGTGGATTGGAATCGGTCTGCCCGTGAAATATTTTGGCAATATCAGGCACTCCAGCCGTGGCCGAAAATTTTTACAACACTCGTCCGCAAAAATCATCCGGTGCCGCTGAACCTCATCCTTGGAGCGGTCAGGGTTTGCCCGGAGGTCTCCGTCGCACTCTCTGCCGGACCGGGGGAAGTCCTTACGGCGGAAAAAGGAACGCTTATCGTTGCCGCCGGCCGGGGAGCCGTCCGGATTTCCGCTCTTCAACCGGCGGGAAAAAAAATGATGGAGGCCGCCTCTTTTTTACGGGGCTACCCTGTGCAGCCGGGAGACCTTTTCGGCGGTACTCCATT
>JAISQK010000291.1 GCA_031274255.1 Planctomycetaceae bacterium
GGCAACGTGCGGACGTTGCATCCCGGTTTGCCTCATGGTCACTGCGTTCCATTCGGCCTCCGGTGGAAAGATTTTTCCAGAGGCGGCGAACCGAACGAAGTGAGCGTGAGCCTACAGGGATCCAACGCCCTCGCGTTGGCCGCCGGAGGCATCTTTTTTTTCTCCACTCAGAAACTTTTCCTTATTTATTGGAAGCTTTTTTTCTCCATTCACTGACTTTTCCAAGCCCAAAATCATCTCTCTCGATTCGTATCGGCACTATCCTTTTTTTTCCTGCTTGGCCCAGGAGTCGCGGAGGGAAACGGCGCGGTTGAACACGGGTTTTTCCGGTGTGGAATCGATGTCGGCGAGGAAATAACCGATCCGCTCAAACTGAAAGTGTTCGTCCCGCTTTGCCTCTTTGAGCGACGGTTCCAGCTTGCAGCCTGTGACCGCTTCCAGCGACGCCGGGTTCAGACAGGTTTTGAAGTCGGCGGGATCTTGCGGATCGTCAGGGTTTTCCTTTGTGAAAAGTCTGTCGTACAGCCGGACTTCCGCGTCCACGGCGTGTTCCGCCGAAACCCAGTGGATTGTCCCCTGCACTTTGCGGCCGTCCGGCGACGAACCGCCCCGGGTCGCGGGATCATACGTGCAGCGGACCTCGGTGACGTTCCCGTCGGCGTCTTTGGTGAACCCTGTGCAGGTGATGTAATAAGCGTAACGGAGGCGGACTTCCCGACCGGGCGTCAAACGGTAATACTTTTTCGGGGCTTCCTCGCGGAAGTCGTCCTGTTCGATGTAGATCACCCGTGAAAATGGAATCTTCCGCGTGCCGTCGGCCTCGTTTTCCGGATTGTTGACCGCTTCGAGCTGTTCCGCCGTCCCTTCGGGATAATTTTCAATCACGACTTTCAGCGGACGGAGAACGCCCATGCGCCGCCGGGCCCGTTTGTTGAGGTCGTCGCGGAGCGAGTTTTCCAACTGCACCACGTCAATCGTGCTGTTGAACTTTGCGACCCCGATCCGGCGGCAGAATTCGCGGATGGCTTCCGGCGTGTAACCGCGGCGTCGCAGACCGCAAATCGTCGGCATTCGAGGGTCGTCCCAGCCGGAAACGTAACGCTCCTTGACGAGCTGCAGCAGCTTCCGCTTGCTCATCACGGTGTAGTTGAGCGCCAGCCGCGCAAACTCGATCTGCTGCGGATGATAAATTTCCAGTGCGTCAAGGAACCAGTCGTAAAGAGGCCGGTGATGCTCGAATTCCAGTGTGCAGATCGAATGCGTGATTCCTTCGATGGAGTCTTCGAGTCCGTGCGCCCAGTCGTACATCGGATAAATGCACCATTGGTCTCCGGTGCGGTGATGCGGCGCGTGAAGAATCCGGTACATGACCGGGTCGCGTAAATTGAAATTCGGCGACGCCATGTCGATTTTGGCACGCAGCGTTTTGGCTCCGTCAGGAAATTCGCCCGCTTTCATCCGCGAGAAAAGGTCGAGATTTTCCTCGACACTCCGGTTGCGGTACGGACTCTCCGTGCCGGGCGAGGCCGGCGTGCCGCGTGTTTCACGGATTTCGTCGCCGGTCAGGTCGCAGACATACGCCTTCCCTTTCTGAATCAGAGCCACGGCGTATTCATAAAACCGCTCGAAATAGTCGGACGCGAAAAAGAGCCGATCCTCCCAGTCGCCGCCGAGCCAGCGGACGTCTTCAATGATGGAGTCCACGTATTCCGTGTCCTCTTTCGTCGGATTGGTGTCGTCGAAGCGGAGATTGAACCTGCCGTTGTATTTTTGCGCCGTCCCGAAGTTCAGACAAATCGACTTGGCGTGTCCGATGTGGAGATAACCGTTCGGCTCCGGCGGAAACCGTGTGTGGACACGTTTTTCGTTTTTCCCGGCGGCGAGGTCGGCTTCAATGATCTGCTCAATGAAATTCAGAGACTTTTCAGGTGTTGTTGACATGATGGTTCATTCCTTGATAAATTGATAAAGTGGCAACGTGCCGTTGCATCGCGGTTTGCCTCATGGCTGCGCGGTCGGCCTCCAGTGGACAATCTTTCCCGCCGCCTTCCGTTGTTGTTCCGCTCGCGGACTCCAGTGAGCAACGCGAACGGGTTTAGTTTTCGGGACGGCAGTCCCATCCGCCCGCCGCGGTTTGCCTCATGGTCACTGCGTTCCATTCGGCCTCCGGTTGGAAAGATTTTCTATCTGGCGGCGAACCGAACGAAGTGAGTGTGAGCCTACAGGGGTGCAGCGGTCTACCGCTGTCCGGAGGCATCTCTTATAAGGTCTTATGCGGGAAACGGTTCATAACGTGACGCTGGGATAACCCTCGTTGCTTTCTTATTCTACACCAAATCCGTTGAAAAGGAATGACCGCGGGCAGCGTGCGGACGCTGCAGCCGGGAAGCCCCGGCGGGGCAATAGCCTCATAGTCACTGCGTTCCATTCGGCCTCTTGAGGTAGGCTTTAGGCGACAGGCTGTAGACATTAGGCTTCCGATGGTAACGGTAACGTTTTTCTGTTCGCGGACACTAGCGACCAACGGAAGCGGGTTATTGAGGCCGAAGGCAAGTGCAGTGAAGCGGTACGCTTCCCGGCTGCGCGGGGTAATAAAATAAGTAGAATCGACAAGATTAAAAATCCACCGAAAAATTCCGGAAAAAAGAGAAAACCGCCGCGGTTTGTTTCCCGTTGATTTTCGGGCGGGTTCGAGATATAATTGGGGTGTCAGTGTAGCAGAAATCATCACACAGGAAATCACGATTCATGGCGGACCGCGAGCCGCGGCGGGCGGTTTGCTCCCGGCCTCTTTGAGGCGGTCGCTTTCAGATAGAAAAATCTTTCCACTGGAGGCCGAAGGCAACTGCGGTGAAGCGGCACGCTTCCCAGCGACCATCGGGAGCGGGTTATTGCTTCGGGACGGCAGTCCCTTCTGCGATGCAACGTGCTACGCTGCTGCAACCTGTTTTACATCGCCGCCAAAGACGAGCCGACCCGTGCGTTGTCGAATGATTTTCAGATGCACACGCTGGAATTGATTGAGAAAAAAATCGACCGGATTCCTTCGCTTCCAAGACCATTGCGGGACTGGACGGAATTTTTCTGGTATTCGGATAAGAAAACGAGGGATGAAATGAAAACGTTGCTTGAAGAGAGCGACCCGATGGTTCAACAGGCGTATGAGAAATATGACCTTTTCACGCAAGATAC
>JAISQK010000058.1 GCA_031274255.1 Planctomycetaceae bacterium
TACGGGGACGGCGTTTCTTCGTCCGCCTGTTTCCGTTTGCCGCCGGGGTAACGCTTTTTCAGTTCCTCATAGACCGCTTTGGCTCCGGGAATATCCTGCGCCGCGGCAACCTTGACGGAATTGTAAAACACCAGTGCCGCCTGATACGCTTCACTTCCCGCCGCCATCGCCGTGTCGTCGATATTCAGCGACGCTTGCCGGATCGTGTTTTGCAGCACCCAAAGCCCGTGCGCGTCGGCAAAATCCACATCAAATTCCGCCATGTTCAAAAACGGCGGACAAAGATTCGGATTCTTTTTGGCAAATTCATGAGCCTTCTCCACAAAACTGAGCGACTTTTCTCCCATCTTCAGCATCTCCTGACGCTCGGACGGAGTGAGGGAAAGCATGTACGGACTCAGCAGTCCAATCAATTCATCCACCCGGGCCTGTGCCTCTTTCAGGACATGCTCGGGAATCGCCTGGGAATGGTCGTTTTTCATGTTATTCCTTTCATTTCTTTGTGTTATGTGTTACAAGCAACATGCTGTTGCATCGCAGTAACCTCATCGTCACTGCGTTCCATTCGGCCTCAGTTGGAAAAATTTCTCCAACCGACGGCGAACCGAACATAGTGAGCGTGAGCCTATCGCCCGCCGCGGCGCCGCGGCCCGCCGGAGGCATCTTTTTAAAGGTAAAAAGTTTCCTACAGTAAAATCCTGATACCCCTGAATGTTTTCTCCGAACATCAATACTCTCAATTCCTGCACTTTACATCACACTTTACGTCCATCACTTTTCATTAAACAGCCCGTCCGCCGTTTATGACCTCAATGCTTCACATGCAACTTGACGTCATGTTTTTGATTGTCCGACAAAACGGCGGAATCGAATCTCGACAGAACCGCTTCAGGAACGGACGGCGGGACGCTCTGGAAAGGTTCGCGGGAAACCGGTTCTTCTTCCTTCAGGAAACCGCCCTCTGAAGAAGAAAAGACCGTTGTTCCATTTGCCTGTTCTCTCAGTTGGATATAATCTTCAATATATTTCATGCAGAAAACACTGATTTCATGGATGATTTTGAAAGCTTCAATATTCGATGTTTTGCGTGTATCAAATGTCATTTCCAGAGTACCGGTTTTCCGGTCGCCGCAAATCAGCGGAAGTACACAGCAAAAACGCATTTCCGTTTTGCTCTTACGTTCCCATCGGCTGACATAATTTTCATGGAGCGAGGGCATATTAATGTCAAGCTGGACTTTGACGCAATGAGTGTTTTTCAGGGACGGAATCAGGTCTTTCCATAAGACCGTCCAGGGGGCATTTCCCTGAAAATGGAATATCTCGCCGGTTTTTTCATACTCGTCTTTTTTCAGATACTGTTTGAACCGGCCGGAAATCTGATAAACGAAGATTTTCACCTCTTCCCTGCCGAACAATCCGGTCAGAATCATGAGACCCGGCACAAACAGAATCGCCGCCAGTGCCGCCCAGTCATTCCGGTACTTCATGCCGAGACAGGCGGAAAGACCGCATAAAAGGAACAAGACGGCAAGGCACGCAAGGATTTTGTAACCGTTTTGGAACCGAACGAGGAACCGGTGATGGATATGTCCGCGGTCCGGGGAAAAAAGTCCCCGTCCTGAACCGATCCGGCGGAAGAAAGAAAGCACGACATCAAATATCGGAATCACGGCCACCGCCAACGCCGGAACAACATGGATCACCCGGTTTTCCGTGACGCTGGTTCTGAGCAGCAAAACTCCCGTCACCAAACCGATCAGCATGCTTCCGGTGTCGCCGAGATAAACCTTTGCCGGAGGACGGTTGCAAGACAGAAATCCCAAAAGCGTCCCGGCAAAAACAACGGCAAGCATCACAAGGAAAATATGTCCGTTAACCATCGCAAAATAGGCGGACACCAAAGACATGAAAAAACCGGCGGTACTGCAAACACCGTCCGCACCATCAAGAAAATTAACCGCATTGATGATTCCGACCAGCCAAAGTATTCCCAGCGGGTAAAACATGTGCCCTAAATCAACGGGAATGCCGAAAAAAGAAATCGTGGAAAAATCTTTGGCAAAGGCAATCACAATGGTGGCGGCCGTAAACTGGAAAAAAAGTTTCGCTTTCCCGCTTAATTCCCATTTGTCATCCGCCAGTCCCGCACCCACAAGGAGGAAGGAGGCCAGGAAAAACGGAAAGATCAGTCTCCGCACCGGCAAAAAACTTGCCGCATACGGATACCCCAACAACATGATGCCGAAAAGCATCAGCAGGGTGACACAAAATAACACAACACCGCCGCCGACCGGAATCGGCTTTTTGTGCAGCTTCCGGGAAGCATCGGGGTGATCAACCAGACCGGCTTTTAGAGCCAAAAGACAATAAAGATCGGTGCAAATCCTTGCTGTTATTGCACTTAAGACGAATATATATATATATATATATATATATATATATGGTTTATGAAAAATGAATCCCATTTCATTGTTGTATTATCTAAGGGGGAATCTTGGTGTTTTGTGGAATGTAAAAAATCAACACAATGATTTCAACCAACGGACTCCATGTGATCATTCCACATCGGGTCACTGGACAAGGAAACACGGCACAAGGGAAACACTGTACAAAAGTGATACAACTCTTGTTAAGTGACGGATGAAAAACGATTGAAAGCAATTCTCATGCCGAATCATGTAAAAATTCCTTGACTGTTGAACATTATCAATAATTATGGATTATTTTCTCCTCTTGTCAACAACAAAATGTAAAAATCATTGAAATGTTGAAACTCATGTTGCACCAAATATTCATTCCCCCTAAATTTGACCGACATTCTCCGGATTCCGGCCTTCTTCGGCGGGAGGCCTGTTGTGACTTGAGTTAGTAAGGTTAATGAGACAACTTGTGCAGTGAAACCGGAACCGACCGGAACACATAGTTCAGCCGGCCGATAGGAGCGGCATCCCCGTCGATATAAAACGAGTCGATGTTTCCCTCCCCTTGATAATTGTCGGCCCATTTGAATTCCAGTGTGAACGCGGCACCGAGTTCCCCCAGCAGCTTTTTGGGAATGGCAAGCTGCAGCTGTTTCCCTTTGACTTTCATCTCCAACGCCGCCACACGCGACCAGTTCCAGCCGCCGATCGATTTTTCCAGAATGGCTTTTCCCTTTTCGGGAGCAACGCGGTTGATGACATAATCATAACCTTCCCAATGAGCGTCCGAGGCTTGATTCACACGCAGAAAAAGCGACATCCAGTGATCTGCCGGCGGGGAAATCGTATCCGCCGTCTCCATATCAAAATAGAGATTCGCCGCATCACAGGTCACCCGCATCATTTTCAAGTCATTACGTCCGGTCGTGTTGGTGTAATGAAGTTCGCCATACCCTTTTTCATCGCGGTTCACTATATCATTGACGTAATCCCTATAGACACACGGCATTTTCCGTTTCCCCTCTGTGCCGTACCGCCGGCGGAATTTTCCCCGGAGGTCAATCGTCATGTTGTTTCCGGGATGCGTAGGAAACGGTACGGTTCTTTTGTAACGCCGGATGTTGCGGATCATTTGCATGTAGTAATTGTCGCCGAATCCGCCTTGCATCGGTTCAATGTCGCGGCTGTTGTTGATGTCGCAAAGATCGACGAACATGACCGGTTCCCCTTCCGGTCCCCGGAACCGCATGGCAATCCATTCATTCCAGCCGGTAATGAAAAGGAGATTCGGGTCCTGTTGGACCGCAAAGTCAAACTGTTCCTCAAAGTTGTATCCGTATTTCCACGCGTCCTCGGCGGAATCATTTTTTCCATCGTGGAAACTTCGCGTTCTGTTGGACGGATCGCCGTAAAACGCACTCGAACTGAAACGGATCGTACCGTTATGCTGGGCGACGGAAACATTGACGACTTCGTTTTCTCCCCGAGCATTTTTGAAAACATGCTGAGGCCGCTCAAACGCAATCCAGGGAAAACCGTCGCCGTGATATTGGTTTTCGTTCGGCCACTGCGATTTTTTAATGCGGAAGAAATCTTTGACTTCCTCACTGCATTCTTCAGGATGCCCGATGAGGAGCGGCTTTTCTTCCCAGTAAAACCACAAATCAGGATAAAGGTTTTGTTTGTAGATGCTCTCGTAGATTTTGCCGATTGTTTTGCCGGAGTCCGAATTGGTGTAAAATACGACTTTCGGCACATTCCAGCCCTGTTTTTGATACTCGTCAAGAATCTTCATCAGTGAAAGCACTTGACTGGTGTAAGGCACGGCATTGGTGGCGTCCATCACAAGAAAATCGACACCGGCATCGGTCAGCATTTGAACATGTTTGCGTTTGACCCAGACATCATCCCCCGTATAATACCCGAAAAGCGGCTCGCCCCAATGATGAAACAACGACAACGGCCCCCAAGCCGGATGGTTGGCGTCTTTGATTGCTTCGGGGTGTTCCTTCACGATTTTGGTGATGTCGAAAGGGCCGGCGGTTCCATGTTGAGCCTGCCAGACAAAATAAAAGAGTCCGACATACCGCCCTTCACGATGAACAGGCATCGCATCCTCTTCAAGTGAAAGGGACCGCCCCAGAGCGTCAACACCGCCGTAACCTCCGTTGTCGTGCGGCCAATCCGGAAATTTCTGAGCGGAAAGAGACGGAATCCACGCAAACAAAATCAACAATAACGGAAAGAAAATCTTTTTCAATTGAACCCGCCTTCATAAAATCAATGACATGACCGTGTTATCGGCGGCGCCCGCGATAATTACTCTTCCGCTGTGAAACCCGATTCGGCTGCCGGGACATGTTGGCGTCAATAATGGCACCGATGGCATCGTCCCAACTTGGAATTTTCTTGTGAATCTGACTGAAATCAGGAAGCGGTGCCGATTCCTCTTTTCTCCCGCCTGAACGAGACGCCGGCAGGTCATTTTGCCTCAATTCTTCTTGATGCCGCGGGTGACGTCCGCGTGACGGTTTTTCTTCGGCTCTCGGCTCCGCAATATTCCGTCCGAAGAAGTCCTCGGAGGGTTTTTCGTCACGGAAACGGTCTTTTCTTGGAAAATTCCTGCCGCGTCTCGCGGACGGCTCGGAGATTTCCGTGCGGGAAAAATCCTCCGCAAAAGAAGCGACCTCTTCCTCAGCGGTCAACTTCGGAGGTTCGTGACGTTCCATTCCGCCCCTGCGATTTGTGTCACGGTTTCTTCTGTCGAACGAATGTTCCGCCGGAAACGGTTCCAATGATTTCCGTGAATCGTGACGGGATTCATTGGGGGTGTCGAAACGGTCTTGGGAACGCGGCCTGTCCCGTTTTTGACGCCCGACGCCCGACGAAAACGCCGACATGGGAATCTCCGGCTCCTGAGGAGACTCGAATGGGGTGTCATTGGAATGAGCCGCCGGTTTGGAGGATTTGACAGGAGATTTGATTTCTGCTGCCGAAACAGTATCTGTCAGTGACGGCGGTATGAGAGAAACCTTACGAGGCGCCCACAGTACCGGCGGAAGCTCGGAATCGGAGAGATTCACGGTTTTTCCGGCGGCAATGGAATCACTTTCGACGGGAACCGGAGCGGACTCCATTTTCGGAACCTCTTTTTGAATCACAGGTTCCGCTGTTTCGACGGAATCTTGCGGTACGGTTTCCGCCGCCGCGGCATTGAGGTCAATGGGCGAAGAAAGGAGTCCTAATTGTGAAGCCAATAACGACCAGGGATCACGTCTGCGGGCTGTTTTGACCGGTTGAGGCGGAATGGATGCAACAGGTTCCGGAGATTTTTCCTCCGCAAGACCCTCCGGTAAAAATTCGCTATTCTCTTCAAACAGAATATCCGATTGTTGCTCTGGAATCAATTCTCCATTTTCGTCCAAAGAAGACGAAAGTTCGGTCCAACGGTCACGTTTTTGTTTTTTTTCTTGAAACATTCTCACTCACTTTATCGTAAAATGTGTATTTTTGATAGGTTCGGACCAATTCCGAACCTGATAATTTTTGCATAGTCCTTTTACCAACATACAGTATAAAGGTTTTTTTCGATATTGGAAAGTCCGGCAGACGGAAACGGTGAAAACTTTTTTGACCGCGAGCCGCGGCGGGCGGAAGGATCTACTGCTCCGAAGCAATAACTCGCTCGCGTTGCTCACTGGTATCAACGAGAGCAAAAACGTTTCCACTGGAAGCCGAAGGTAATCCGCCCGTCGCGGCTCGCGACCGCTGCCTCTCGCGAAAATATCAGGGGAGAGCACAATACGGATTTCTTTTTTACGGATTTTGTTTCCAAAACCGCAAAAACGGAT
This sequence comes from Planctomycetaceae bacterium, assembly GCA_031274255.1. Taxonomy (GTDB): domain Bacteria; phylum Planctomycetota; class Planctomycetia; order Pirellulales; family Thermoguttaceae; genus WRMR01. Next base: position 6,275 of record JAISQK010000058.1, read on the forward strand.
ATAATAATACTGTCTATGCTTTGTCCAATTTCGAAATCCCAGGCGGTGGAGTCTTTTGATGCCTCACAATCCGGTCAAAATCGGATCAATACTTTGCGGAAAAGGTCAGCCTTTGCTTTTGATTGCG
>JAISQK010000201.1 GCA_031274255.1 Planctomycetaceae bacterium
GAAGGGGAAGAAATGTTCCTCGGATTGGATAATTCTAACATTTCTTCGTTTCCCCTAATATTCTCTCTTCCTTCCTCGAATCGGAAATTTGTTTCTCTTATCATTTCTCTGCTCTCCCTATTGATTCTGTTTATTGTTACTTAATTTCTATTGCCTTCTCCGAGACTTCGGAATCCTCCTCTGATGCTTTCATAGTCTCCTATGAGATACTCAGAGGACTCTCTGAAGTAATCAGAGCTTACTCTGATATTTCCAGAGCTTGCTATGGAGTTTCTGGATCCTGCTATGGAACTTTCAGAGCTTCTATGAAGTTTCTGGATCCTGCTATGGAACTTTCAGAGCTTCTATGAGACACTCGTATCTTCCTATGAGAATTTCATAGCATCCTCTGAGACTTCCATAGCTTTCTCTGAGATATTCAGAGAACTCTCTGAAATGCCCGGAGATCCCTATGGACATCGCATAGAATCAATCGCAAATTCCATATCATCATAGAGTTACGGCATTTCTATACTCGGAATAAATATTGCTTCAACTAACATTCCTGATTCCTTCCGTCAGTAGAAAATTGTTTTCCTTAATCTGTTCCTTTGATTCCGCGAAATTTTCGTAGTATAAATCATAGTCAAGAGGGTAAACAGAAAAATAATAATAGAAACAAATTTCCTGTTCGAGGAAGGAAAAAAGAATATTGATGGAAACGCCAAAATGTTGGAAGAGTTCAACCTGAGTAAAATGGACTCCTTCTGATATTAAGAGAATGCCTCCGGCGGCCAACGCAAGAGCGTTGGATCCCGGATGGGACTACCGTCCCGAAGCAATAACACGTTCGCGTTGCTCACTGGTATCTGCGAGCGGAACAACGTTACCAACGAACAGAACAACGGGAAGAAGATGGCAACGGAAGCTGACCGCACGAAAGTTCCGAGAGGCAAAATGCCTGCCGGGGCTTCCCGGCCGTTGCTCACTGGTATGAATAGACAGAAAAACGAGAAAAGGATAACAATGAATGCCGACCGCCAGTTAGAAAATCTTTACAACCGATGTGAATTCTCTTTATGACCGGGAAATACTGTACCGGTATTTTTTCAACTTTGACCCTGTTGACACGGCGGAGGATTCGATTTACATTGACCGTATCACGCTTGAAGAGACGAACCGAGTCCGCCGCGGAATGGGACTGCCTGAAATCCGGAAAAACGAAAATAAAAACATCAGGGATAAAGAGCCCGGGCCGCGAAAGATGAGCAATCAGGCGAGGTGAGTCATGAGTGAAACGGCAAGTGCATGTAAAAATTGACAAACCAAGAAATCACGGCGACCGGATTTGCTGACAGGACTCGTGACCGGCAGACTGATACCGGTTGACCTTGCCGTGTTTTGTTCAGACAACAGCCCGCAATGATGAGTAAGAAAAAAATCCTGATTATCGAAGATGAATCCGACATCGCCGAGATGATTGCCATGCGGCTGAAGAAAGAGGGATTTCTTGTCCAAACCGCCGGAAACGGTCACTCAGGATGGAGAAACATCGGGGAATTTCAGCCCGACATTCTGTTGCTGGATCTGATGCTTCCCGGAATGAGCGGTTTGGAAATTCTCAAACTTGTCCGTGCAGACCGCAGAAAAGGTTCCCTGCCTGTTCTGATTCTCAGCGCCAAGGGAGATGAAAGTGATATCGTGGTTGGTCTGGAGATCGGTGCGGACGATTATCTGACCAAGCCGTTCAGCATGGCCGTCCTTGTCGCCCGAATCCATGCATTATTACGGCGTTCGACCGGAACCGCCGGGGCGGAAGGAAATCTTGTTGAAGTCGGGAATATCGTCATTGATCTCGATGGACACCGTGTTTGGATTGATGATATTCCGGTTGAGCCGATCCTGACATTGACAGAGTTCCGTTTGCTTGCCGCACTGGTACTCGCACGCGGAAGAGTCCTGACCCGCAATCAACTGATCGACCAGGCGATCGGCAGTGATGCCATTGTGACCGACCGGACCATTGATGTGCACCTGAACGCCTTGCGAGGCAAGCTTGGAGCGTCCCGCAATCGGATCGAAACGGTCCGCGGTGTCGGATACCGGATGGGAAGTTTCTGAAAAGAAAGATTTGCTCATGCAGTCACGCAGTTTTTTCACCTGGCTTTTCACCGGAAATCTGATTTTGATCACGCTGATACTGATACTCGTCAGCAGCGTGACGTTTCAGAGGATTGTCCGTCAGACCGGCCGGAAATCGGAAGTCATCCAGAAGGAATTGCTCGCCGCTCAGCGGGAATATCTGGAATGGATATGGCGATCGGAAAAAAATGTTTCTCTCCGCGACGAACAGATCAGGAATTTCTGCCGGGCATTCAACAACCGCCGCAGCCGGATGCGGTTGACGGTGATTGATGTTACGGGGCATGTCATCGGCGATTCCGAGGAAGCTCCGGAGCAAATGCCTTTGCATACCGCCCGGGGACGTCCTGAAATGGCCGCCGCACTGAACGGAATCTCAGGAGAGTCTCTCCGTTTCAGCGAAACAATGCGTCAGGTTTTTCACTATTTTTCCGAGCCGGTCTTCTGCGACAACGCCCGGAAAGACGGACAAGCGGTCGCCGGTGTGGTTCGTCTGGCGATACCCGTTTCGGATACGGAAGAAATGCATCATACGCTTTTTTACGGAATGGTGTTTGGTTTTGCCCTGACGTTGCTTGCGGCGGTTTTCCCTGTCTTTGGTTTTGCCTGGTTCTGGTATCGGCCGATTAAGGAACTGTCCGTGGCGGCCAGGAATATTTCACAGGGAAACCTTGAGAGTGTGATCACCGTTCCCGGACCGCTGGAACTGATGCAGCTTGCTTCGGCGATGGAACAAATGCGGCAGACGGTTTCCGCTCAGCTTAAAACCATTGAAATCCAACAGGAAAATCTGCGGACCATTTTCAACGGACTGAGCGAGGCGATTTTTGCCGCCGATGCGGAAAACCGCGTCCTGTTTGTCAACCGGTCGGCGGAGAATCTGTTTGCGATTGCACTGCCGGAAAACCCTGTTCCCCTGCAATCCGTACTTCAGCATCCCACCATCCTTGCGTTTTATGAACGGGCGGTGACGTACAATGACGATGTGAGGGAACAAATACAAATCGACCTTTCGGGAAGCCGGAAAGTCCTTGAATTGCAAATGACCAAAATCCCGAAGAGATTGACCGGCGGCGGGATTGCCTCGCTGCTGATCGTCCGCGATCAGACGGAAGCATTCCGGACAGCGGAGATGAAAGTCGAATTTGTGGCGAATGCGTCCCATGAATTGCGGACGCCGCTGACAACAATCCGTACGGTTGTCGATAATCTTCTCGACAACGTTGCCGACGATCCTGAAACACTTCGCCAATTGATCACCATTCTGGACCGGCATGTCGGACGTCTTGAAGCGATGATACGTGATTTGCTTGATTTGCATATCGTCGAAAACAGCAGCATTCCGAATCATTTTGAGCCGATCCGGACAGAGGAAATCCGTGACTGGATTTCCGGTCTTTTTTACACAAAGCTGCTGGACAAAGAAATCACACTTCGAATTGACGCCGTGCCGTTCACGTTTTACAGTGATCCGAACCGTTTGCACCTGATTTTTCAGAACATTGTCGATAATGCGATCAAGTTTTCCCATGCCGGATCGGAAGTCCTCCTGAATATTTCGCGGGAGGAACACGATCTGTTGATCCGCTGTAGCGATCACGGTTGCGGGATTCCGCAGGAGGAACAGAAAAAAGTCTTTGACCGGTTCTATCAATCGAAAACGGCCAAGTCCGGCGACAACCGTATCCGCGGCACCGGTCTTGGAATGGCGATTGTCAAACATGCCGCCGAACGTCTCGGCGGAAAGATCGTTCTTGAAAGTCAACCCGGAAAAGGGACGATGATCACAATCCGCATTCCCGCCGCGATGAAACCGGAATCGCCCTGAATCTTTTTGTTTTTCGGGGCTTTTATCATCAAACCGCCGGAAAAACTTAATACAATCTTAACAATTCCTTAATATTCTCTTAACATTCGTATGGATAATGGCGTGCATCTTTATCGGACATGCCGGAGGTCGGCCTGTTTCAGGTAAGATTCAGACGCGGCGGAAAGTAGCAATAGAGGTCTGTTGACGCCTTAATCACAGGAGAATCGTGAGATGAGAAGTATTGTTTTCAGAAAGAGTGCAAGTTTTAGAAGATTCGGTCTGGCTGCCTGTCTTAGGAGAGCCTGCAGGAAAATGTCGAAAATGTTGAGAAATGTTAAATTTGGGGGGGGGGGCAGTCTACGCTGCCACAAAACAGGTTTTACCCTTGTCGAACTTCTCGTTGTCATTGCAATCATCGGAATTTTGATTGCTCTTCTTTTACCCGCGGTTCAGGCGGCACGCGAAGCGGCAAGACGAATGGCTTGTTCTAACAGCCTAAGACAAATCGGATTGGCAATTCACAACTTTAACGACACACAAGATGGATTGCCGCCAGCCATAATTTACGCTCATGGCTATCCGACATTCCAAATGTTGATTTACCCGTACATCGAACAACAGGCGTTGTATGATCTTTGCACTACAACCAAAGTTTTAGAAATGGGATCAGGTCATGTTGCCCCCAATGCGGCTTGGCTCAAGTCATTAAGCGATGATCAACGTGAAGGTTTGGGGTCTGTGCCAGTTTATACTTGTCCATCTTCGCTCGGACAAAAGAAGATGAAGTTCGATCCCAACAGCAACGATGATCAGATGGGACCTCTCACGGATTACGCTGTATTGATAACAAAGACCAATGATTGTCCTATTTTTTGGTACTGCTACGGATTACATTGGTCTGTAACGTTCCCGGATGGATACGGGCACGGGCGTTCGCAGTTTTACACGACCGCTCCATTGCGTGTTGCAATCGTTACGCCTAGCGGTCAAGAATATCCCGTAATAACAGCATGGAAACCAAGAGACAAAATGTCTTATTGGATGGATGGTTCATCGAATATTCTGGTGATGGCAGAAAAGCATATACCGACTTGGTCTGTAGATTCAATGTCAACTTCAGGATTAGGCTGGTGTGGCAGTTATCTTTGGTCTTGCACGAATACAGCGAGTTCCAAAACTAATATTGATTTTATGAATCCGGCACGAGTCGTTTGGTTTAGTACCAAAAGTGGGCAATATATTAATGGTCCCGTTGTTGTAAATACCAAATTGTTCGGACGCAGTCCAAGTGATCCGGCAACGGATACCGAAGCAAAATGTGCATCGAATCAATATACAACTGATGGAATGGGAAATGTCTATCAACTTGGCTCTTCGCATCCCGGACAAGTAAACGCTCTTGTAGGTGATGGTAGTGTCCATTCCATTTCGATTACGTGTAGTTCAGAGATAATGAAAAAATTAGCGTCAGTTAATGACGGTGAGGTCGTAACATTGCCGTAAATTGATTAACAATTCATACAGAAGTCTGTTTATATTGAAACCAATTTAAAATTTCGACGTGTCAAAATGTCAGCAACCTAACGAGGAGGTGGTTTGACCGAAGCAGTTACGGTTGCTTGTCGTTTACGCAGTTGAAAACCAGCCGTGTTATGTTGTTGTGGGATTTCAACTGTGAAGTTAATATTTAGTATCCTTCATTTCACCCAAATAATTGTACAATGAGAATTTTTTTACTTTTTACAGCGTTAATCATGATCTCCGGTTGTGGAGATAATATTCACCAAAGCGGTAAAGTGGTTTTTGAGGACGGTTCGCCTGTACCTTGTGGAGATGTTTGTTTTATAAACGACACCTATCAGGCAAGCGGAACGATCCTGCCTGACGGAACATTCACGATGGGATCAACTCAAGCGGAAAATGGTTTAAAACCAGGAACTTACAAGGTAGTGATTTCGGGATCGCAAAAAGTCGTAGGAGAAGATCCGCGTGAGAAGGGAGCACCGCTCATTGAGTATCTCGTGGAGGACAAGTACACCGACCCCGACCGAACCCCGCTTAATGTCGAGGTCAAAAAACGCAATACAAACTTAGTGTTTAAGGTCGGGAAACGTAAAAATACCTGACTCTCCGCACTAAACTTCACCGTAACCGGTAAGACGGTGAATCAAAATCTCTGGAATAACAGTAAGCGTCAAGTAACGAATAACGAAAGCGGCGGATGTCAATTCGCCGCTAAAAAGTCGGCCTGTTTCAGGTAAGATTCAGACGCGGCGGAAAATTTTTCAAAATTTTCCCGAAAAAGCAACAATTGTGCTTGACTTTTGGAATTGTCGCGTATAAAATACAGACATCGGG
>JAISQK010000225.1 GCA_031274255.1 Planctomycetaceae bacterium
CCGGAAGACTTATACCCGAAACTTACAAAATGAAACGATTGGATTTCCCGTTGCGGATGGGGCCGTCCGCCTGTCATGATGGGAATCCTTGCGAAAAATCCAATGAGTAAAAAATCCCGTCACGAAAATCCGCCGCAGTCCGTACCGGAATCCGCCGCATCACAGGAAATCTCCCGTGAGACCGCCGGGATTGCCGTAGCGTCCTGTTCCGTTCCGCCGCAGCGTTTGACATTGTTTGCCATTGAGACGTTTTTTATTTTCGCCGTATTCTTTCTCTATGGTGCGTGGCCGGTGCCGGACGAGAATGAACCGAATTACATCCTGAAAGCGGTCCGTTTCTGGAATCCCGACTGGCTTCCGAACGACGCCTTTCTGAACAGTGCGAACACGCATTGGCTCTTTTATCAAACCTTCGGATGGCTTTCGCTTTATTTTTCGCCCGCTGTCATGACGTGGATCGGCCGAATCCTTCTCTGGTTTCTTCTCGCGGCCGGATGGCAACGGTTGAGTTGGACGATTCTGGCGGTGCCGTGGTACTCCGTGATTTCCGCCGCGGCATTTTCCTATTTTATGACGTTTTACCAAATGGCCGGGGAATGGGTGATCGGCGGAGTGGAAGGGAAAGTTTTTGCTTACGTTTTTGTCTTTTTCGGTCTCAACGCCTTGGTAAGGAACCGCTGGAACCTGATGTGGGTCTGCTTCGGACTGTCCGCCGGCTACCATGTATTGGTCGGCGGATGGTCGATGGCGGCGGGAGGAACCGCGTGGCTGCTCCAAAAACGTCAGGACCGGGCGAGTCTTTTGCGGATGATTCCCGGTCTGCTGATCGGCGCCGGACTTTCTCTTTTCGGACTGCTGCCGGGACTTGGGATGGATCAGGGCGTTCCAAAGGAAATGGTCGAAAAAGCTCACGAAATCGCTGTTTTCGAGCGGCTTCCTCATCATTTGCTTCCGTCGGCGTTTCCATGGCCGATGATCGTCCGAATGCTGTTTTTGACGTTGATTTGGCTGATTTGTTCCTCGCTGCACTGGAAACGCGGCACGCCGGGAAACCGGCTGGTCGGATACGTCGCCGGAGCGATTGTGATTGCTTTTGCCGGATTCCTGATCGCATTGGCTTTCCCGTCGAACCGTCCGCTTACGGCCAACCTTTTACAGTTTTACTGGTTTCGGCTCGCGGATTTTGCGATTCCGTTGGGGGTGTCGTTGAGTGCGGTCACCCTGTTTTTCAACGCGTCGCAACGATTCCTCCGCGAAAACTGGTCTGAGGAAAAAAGCGGTCTCGGGGAAACGGTCGGAAAACACGCCTTTTTTGTGATTTTTCTTGCCGTCTTCGCTTATTGGGGATTTTGGCAGCTTCCCCCGATGCTTTCCGGCGGAGTTGTTTCCGGGAGCAATTCCCTGACCCTTTCCTGGGGATTCGTTCTTTTCGTCGCAACCTGCAAAACGTTTCGTTACTTCCAATTCTCCGGTGACGAAACGAATGACCGGAAACGGACGGCTGCCGCTCTTTTTTACGCGTCACTCCTTCTCTACTCCGGGACACTTCCGGCGGTCTTGAATTATGCACGCGAGCGGGTGATTGCACGGCCTCCCCGAACGGTACCGGACAGGTTTTACAGTCCCTGGAGACAGATGTGCGAGTGGATCGCCGACCCGAACAACACCCCGGAAGACGCAAAATTTCTCGTTCCGCGCCGGAGTGAATCTTTCAAATGGTACGCCAACCGAAGCGACATCGGTGTCTGGAAGGAAATGCCGCAGGACGCCGTGTCCATGGTCCAATGGTTTGAGACGATGGAAGACTGTTTCGCCAAAAAAAACGTACCGGACAAGGAAAAATGGCTCTATGGGCTGGCGTCGGTGCTGAGTGACAAGTCGCCGGAGGAGATTGCGGCACTGCAAAAGAAATATTCGTTTGACTATATTCTTACGGAAGGCTGGCCGCTTCTCCCGACGCTTGAAAAGGTTTACGCGACGAGTGAGAACCCGGCGGACAGACGATACGTTCTCTATAAAATTCCCGGTTTCGGGAATCTGGAGAGGACTCGGATGATGCCGCCGGCATGGGGAGAGACGGAGGATCGGATTCTCATTCCGCAGGGGGAACTGCTCCCGACACTTGAACCGCTTCCGCCTGTCGTTCCGGCAAAATAGGAAACTCCGCGGCGCGAATTTCATCAATACCGCTCTCAAAATCTCACAAAAAACTTAATGCCATCTTAACAATTTCTTAATTCTCTCTTAACATTCGTGGGGATAATGGCGTCTATCCTTATCGGACATGCCGGAGGTCGGCCTGTTTCAGGTAAGATTCAGACGCGGCGGAAAATTTTGAAAAATTTTCCCGAAAAAGCAACAATTGTGCTTGACTTTTGGAATTGTTGCGTATAAAATACAGACATCGGGTTGATTTATGTCAATCTGTGTTAAATTTTCGTTAAAACAATTTTCCAAACAGGAGAAAAAACCATGCAAAAGTTAAATTTGTATCCGAAATGTCAAAATAGGGGGGGGGGGTAGTTTGTACCGATTTTCATGTTGCCCGATTTACTGCCCAATCTTCATCGGGTTTGATTGTCCGGTCAGGCTTTACCCTTGTCGAGCTTCTTGTGGTGATTGCAATCATTGGTATCTTGATTGCTCTTCTTTTACCCGCGGTTCAGGCGGCACGCGAAGCGGCAAGACGGATGCAGTGTACGAATAATATGAAACAGTGGCTTCTGGCGGCCCACAACCACCACGATGCCCACAAAAAACTGCCTACGCAATGGAGTTTTGGTTCCGGTGTCAAGCATGAACGTTTTGGGATCAACTACCAACTCCTTCCGTATATGGAGCAAACGGCACTTCGCGACGCAATACAGGGCAACGATCTGATCACGGCCCCGTGGATACCGACCTATGGCGTTCAAGGCTCCACCGCCGCTCACACCGAAGCACAAGCAATCCGCACAAGCCGTGTTCCGGGATTGCTTTGCCCTTCTGACGGCGAAGCGAAGGATTCGGCATGGTTGGGCGGTGCCCATAACCATGAAGGAGCAAGAACGAACATTGTCATCAGTCTCGCCGACGGGGTCGCCCATGTGGATACCCCCAATGCTTCCCCTTACACGGTTAGTAAAAGCGGGTCCGGAATAAACACAACTATTACACGCGTGGGTCAAACTCCCGGCCGAGGCAACCTTACCAGCCGGTTGCTCTTTTACTTCTACAATCAAAATGATTTTGGTTTTGTCTCCGACGGGTTGAGCAATACGATTGTCATCAGTGAAGCCGTGTCAGGCGATTGGCAGAAGAATACCATTAAAGGAAGCGTCGGTGTTTTCGCCGGTTTTGATGGAGGCAACTATATCGCCGAACCGAGTCTGTGTTTGACAATTCACGATGGGAAGCAATACAATACGAATCTCAATCATCCCCGTTGCGGTAACTACCTGGATGCGCTGGCCATTTCCACCGCATTTCACACAATCATAGCGCCGAACGGTCCATCTTGCTTCAAGTACCAACAAGAGGCGATGCAAGTGGCAGTCCTCCCGCCGACGAGTAATCATACCGGCGGGGTCAACTGCGGTTTTATGGACGGATCCGTTCATTTTGTTTCGGATACTGTTGACACAAATGGATTGCCTGAAACGCCAACGGGCAGCGACTTGAGCGGCGAGAGCCGATTCGGCGTCTGGGGAGCCATGGGAACGCCCAAAGCTGGTGAATCCAAGACCCTGTAAAACTTGTTTCACAATCTTTCGCATGAATTCGTTCGATACGGTTTTTAGATCACACGAACGGATTTTCGTTTTGATGTTTGACTTGAACTTTTGTTCTCAAGAAGGATTTGACCATTTTTATGAAAAAAACAATTATGTTTATGGTTTTCTGCGCGGCTGTCCTGACCGCCGTGTCAACAATCGGCTGTAAAAAGGATAATCGTCCGGAGGATATGCCGCCGCTCTTCTCCTGTGTGATCACCGTTGTACTGGAAGGCACACCATTGGATGAGGCAGCCGTGAGTTTTGTGCCCGTTGAGGGAACCGACGCCAAGTATCGTGCTGTTGGGGTTACCAATGCCGAAGGCAAGGCGACCATGAAAACCTACGGTTTCGATGGCGCTCCGGCAGGAAAGTACAAGGTGACCGTCCGGAAACTTGTCGTTGAAGAGGGACCGACAATCACGAACAGTGACGGCGAAGAGGTTACGGCTCACGGTGCGGAATATCAGGCAGTCGAACGCAAGTACATGGATGCCAAAACAACGCCGCACGAAATTGAGATCACCGCCGGTAAAAAAACGCACGAAGTGACATTTGATGTCGGCAAAGCAATTAAGATCAGATGAAATAGTAACCAAAACGATACGGTGTGTTCACACTCTTCAAAACTGCCGAAAAAACGAATTTCGCTTTGAATTATCGACCAAAGAGTAAAAGACTTTCCAAAACAGTATCAAAGTTCCATGGAAACGCCGCTCCTACTGAGTGTCGAACCCGGGACGAATGAACTTTTGATTCCACTCAAATGAAAAAAGTTTGCCGGTTGTTTACTCGTACTGTTCCGTCCGGGATTTTTGCTAACGCAGACCTTTCGGGGTTTCGTTGCCGAGGAGTTTGTGGACATTCCTCAGGTATGCGTCGAATTTGGCAAACCACTCCGGACCGCCGAGGTCGGGACGCAACTGATACAGCCGGAGAAGTTCCGCTTCCGCACCTTTAAGGAGTTCCTCCTGTTCCTTGCCGGTTTTGGTGTTGGCGAGAAGGAGTCTGGCCTGACATTTGTTATAATTTGCCTCATAAAAGAGGTCTTGGAACCGGTCGAACTGGTCCGAAGCGGCAAGCACGCGGATGATTCCGTTCCAGCCCCAGACAAGATTTTTTCCGTCCGGTTTTTCGAGTCCCCCGACAATGGATTTAATGTAGTACTGACGGAATTTCGGGTCGGCGGCCCAAGCCTGATAAATTCTCGCCGCTTCCATTTGCAGGTCGATGAAATTCTCGTTTTCCTTGAGGAGTTTCGCGATTTCCGTGAGAGCGGCCTTGCAGTCGTCAGGATGATTTCGCGAACGGAGACACTCACTCATCCGCAGTGTCGCCAGCCGGTAGGCGTCTTTCGGTCCCCATTCCGGTTCGGCAAGCAACCGTTTTCTGATGGTCAGGTACGTGCCGCCCGCTTTGGAGAGGTACTCTTTTGCGGCCTGCTGCTGTTTCGCTCCGAGTGACCGCGACAGTCCCTTGCCGAGCCGGTAAAACGTGTCCGCCGCCCAGGAAAGCGTGTAGTAAGTGTTTCCTTCCTTACGGTCGGCGATACGTGTCAGAAAAAGGCTGAACCCTTCCGTGACGCTTTGTGCGGCATCATTTTTTCCGGCACGTGTCAATTGTTCCAACTGTTCTTCCAGTTCCTTGCCGAGCTGATAATAAATCGCCACAAGCCGCGACGCGGTTTCGGTTCCTTCCTCGGCAGCGAGAGCGTCAAGACGGTTCATGGTCTTTTCCGCTTCGTCCAGATGATGGATCCGCACCTGAGCCTGAAGGAGTTCCATAAGAACCCCGATTCGGAATTCATTGGTCGGGAAATTTTCGTAAGTTGCGTCTTCATCAAGAAACGTCAGCGGGCCGATGGTCTCATTTTCCAGCCAGGAAATCGCCGCTTCCGGATTGTTTTCCTCACGGAGAAATATCTGAGCGTAGTACCGGACGGCGTAAAGCACCGTTTTATCCGGCGGTTCCGGGGAATCTTTGTAAAACGCCGCACATCGGGGAACGGCGTCGTCAAGAAGACTTTTGACCGTCTCACGGAGAGGGTCGAGTTCCTCCTGGGAAGGAGCGGTCTCCTGAAGCCGGAGCTTACCGGTATAGGTTCCCCAAAGCGTGATCGCCGCGCGAATTTCCGACTTCCATTTCGCTTCGGAATCTTCAGGAAGCTGATGAATCACTTCCACGGCCTCCTTGAGTTTTCCGGTGTCCAGATAAGCATCCAGCAGCAGAAGCGTCATGTCGGTCATGGGAAGATCGTCTTTCCAGTTTTGAACCGCATAAAGACTCAGTTTCCTCATCCGTTCCAGCAAATCCTCCGCGTCACGCAGCACCGACCGTTCGTTCATCACGAGAATCCGCAACGACTTGAGAGCGTTGACCGCGGCAGACGCCGCATGATCGGACTCAGGAAACTTCCGGCAGAGGACATCAAAAAAAATGTAAGCCTTTTCGTAATAATCCTCTTCGGCATAAAGAAGTCCTGCGTTGTAGAGGAGAAGAACCATTTCATCCTGTTGTTCGCCGGCTTTTTGCGGATTCCGCATTGCAAGCACGGTTTCGATGTCGCGGATCGTTTGCTTCCGAACGGTGTTCAACTGCTGCCGGATTTTCTCCTTTTCCGCAGCGGAAAACTCTCCCTGATGAAGTTCGTCTGTTTTGTCCGCATACTTTTCCATGACAAACTGCACCCAGCGGACGCCTTCCTCAAAATCCTTGAACGACGCCGGACGCTGTGGATTGCTGCTGTTTTCCAATGCCGCAGGGGGCGGTGTTTTTCCATCGAGGGCCGCCTTCAACTGTTCCGCTTCCACCCGCAAAAAACTGTTCAGCTTGGGATCAAGCAGCGTCGCGAGAAAACCTTGCGCCGTCTTGCGGATGGCGGTGATCTGTTCCGCGTTCCTGTCCGGCTCCCGCATCATTTCGACCGCCGCATGAGTTCCCCGGAGAAGAATCTTTTGTCCTTCGGAGGTCGTTTTTTCCGCCGGAAGCGTGTCCTGCACCCACATGTTGATCCGATGGAAGGAATCACGGTAATTCTTTTCCTTGTCGTTGATTTCCAGCATCAGCGAAAGCACCTGCGTCCGAAGTGCCGGGAATTCGATTCCGATCCCGGAAAGTTCCTGGAGCAGCGACTTGGATTTTTCAATCTCTCCGAGGTCGAAACGGACTTTGGCCTCCCGATAGCGTGCCAGAAAGCTGATTGCGGGAAAATTCCTGTATGCGGCGTCGAACTTGTGAAACTCTTCCGCCGCCTGTCGGAGTTTGGTTTGAAATTCGCCGCTTTCCTGAGGAAATGTTTTCGCGAGACTTGCCTCAAGTTCGATCGTCTGCATCCGGTAATCGACATACTGATAATTGACGGTTGTTTGTTCGGCGGCCTTGGCGTCTTTGATTTTCTGATTGGTTTCCGCTTTGATTTCCGCGGCCAACTGTTCCGACTTCGCCTTGTTTTGCTCCGCGAGTTTCGCGTAAAGGTCACGGGCTTGCGTGTAATTCGACCGCACCCGTTCGATGTCGGGATTCGGTTGAGTCTGAGCGTATTCCGCCTCTTTGGTCAGGAGTTTGGCCAGCGTTTCACGGGCTTTCGGCACTTCCGAATGTTCAGGACGTTCCGCAAGGAATCCGGCAAACCGTTCACGGCTCTTCACCAGTTGACCAAGAGCGTCTTTCGAGGAATTGACCGACAACAGCGTCACCCGGCCAAGCTGATAGTCGATCTGCTCCTGCAATTCCGGCGGTGCAAGCGGACTGGTCCGCATGAGTTCCAGATATTCCTCCGCTGTGTCGAAATACTCCTTTTCAATAAGCCGATCGAGAAATTTTCCCCATTCCTCGGCGGCATATCCTGTCTGCACGAGTGCGAAAAACAAAATCAAAAGAATTCCCGTCACGGGTCTGTTTTGCCGTAATCCGATCGTTTTCATTGAGATGCTGTCTTTTGAGTCCCCTGTCAGGACGTGATAAAAAATGTTATAATAGGCCCACTCCTGTTTTTCATTATACCATAATTCCGCATTCCTTCCAATAATCACGAGCCGTTTATGAATGATTCCTCTCCCGAAGAGCCGTTGATTCTTCCGCCGGTATCCCCCCCGAATGTCCCCCTTGAGATCTCCACTGACACACCGGACATTGCCGTATCCAATGCCGCCGCACCAAATGTTGCCGCGTCAAATACCGATACGCTGGAACTCGCTCTTGAACGTCACGGAATCAATATTTCGCGGTCAAAAATCAAACAAATCAATAAATACTGTCAGTTTCTTTGGGAAAAAAATACGCATCTGAACCTGACACGGCACACAAATTATGAAAAATTCGTCTGCCGCGACCTTATGGATACACTGCACCTTCTGCCGTTATTGATGCAAGGCGAGCATGTGCTTGATGTCGGGACCGGCGGCGGTGTGCCGGGAATCCTTCTGGCGATTTTGCGTCCCGACCTGAAAGTGGAACTCTGCGACTCTGTCGGAAAAAAGGCGGTGGCGGTCGGAGAAATCGCGGACCGCTTACACATCGACATTCCGGTTTGGCATTCCCGTGCGGAAACGCTGCTGAAAGTGCATCGTTTTCAAACGCTCGTCATTCGTGCCGTCGCCCGGATGAAAAAACTGATGGAATGGCTCTCCCCGTACTGGTATGCTTTCGACCGAATGCTGCTGGTCAAAGGCCCCGGTTGGGTCGGGGAACGAGGGGAATCCCGCCATTTTAATCAAATGAGCAAGGTGGCTCTCCGAAAACTCGACGCCTATCAAATTCCCGATACAGAGATTGAAAGTGTCATTCTTCAGATTTGCCTGAAAGAAAAGCTCAAAAACGAAAAAAAATAAAGAAGTCGCGAGCCGCGACGGCCAACGTGCGGACGTTGGATCCCGGTAGGCTATCGCCCGCCGCGGCGTCGCGGCCCGCCGGAGGCAAAAATCCCCCGTCAATTCCCGATTACTGCCCCCCAATTACCAATTTCCGCCTGCTTTTTTCCTCAAAACCGGTCTCCGAGAATCTCGCCGGACTCTTTTAGAGTCGTTTTTCCTTCTCAGAGACTCGATTTCGACTCTTTTTGTTCCGAATTTGGTTCTCCGAGTCCCAAAATTGGTTCTTGGAGAGAGAAATTTGACTCTTTGAGAACCTCGTTTGGCTCTCGGAAAGTCGAAATGGACTCTTTTTGAGTCGTTTTTCCTTCTCAGAGACCCGATTCCGAATCTTTTTGTGTCAAAATTCTCTCTTTGGGACGGAAAAGGGAACGTTTGAGCCGGATTTTTCTGTCAGGAATCAAAATTTTCTCCGCCGGGAATCCCAGCCGGACGTTTTTTCCGCGGAATTGGTCTTTTTTGCCGCCCGCCGTTGACACCATGAATTCCGTTCATAAAATGACACCAATAAATATGCTATAGTACGGTAAGAATTTTATGCGTCGGTGCGGATTTTACAGTCCTATTGTCCGATTCTTTGGGGAAGCAACAGGAGTAAGAACATCATGAAAATTGTTTTTTGTGACACGAAATATAAAAATGGGGGGGGTAGTCTGTACCGCCTCTCGGCGAAGTTCTTTTTTTGCCGGAAGTCTCTTTTTTTCCGTCTCTCCTGCCATCGGCGTATTCTCGTCCAGAACTCCCGCCGCGGTTTCCGGTTTTCTTTGTCTCTTTGCTTTCGGTTTCCTTTTTTCGTCAATCAGATATTTAATGACATCAAGGCTGCCCCAGTTTACGACATCATGTAAAGTGGACACCCACGTCAGCGGTTATGATCTCAACGGCAAATGGGCGAGGCGTTGTGAAAATTCCTCGCTTAACATTGCCATGCTCATCCCAAGCATGCTTGTCCAACTCGTCGCCGCCAGAGCCACCGTCGATGTGAAACTCAATCCGCGAGGCGTCATTTTCCTCTGCGGCAGCGTGGCACGCTGCACCGCACTTGCTCACTGCGTTCGGTTCGCTTCCAATAAGTAGTGTCTGCCCGAAAACTTCTGTTCTCCCAAAACACACGATATAACTAATGATATAGCTATATTTTATAAATGAGTTATACTCGAAAGTTGTGTATGAGTTGCCAAAGTAGCGTGGTTATTGGAAAATGGTGAAGTAAATCAAAAAGCATCATTTTTCAAGGAACCCCCGCTATGAAAAAGTTTAACAGAAAGTCGGAAGTCAATCCAGTCGTCGATCAAAAATTATCCGTCGCTAATGAAAAATTGTCAGGAGTCGGGCCA